>PCXC01000059.1 GCA_002796345.1 Deltaproteobacteria bacterium CG11_big_fil_rev_8_21_14_0_20_42_23
TTTCAAACGCCCTTTTTTCAACAACACCAAACCGTAAACCACTCTCATTACTCACTTCGATGTGCTCATGGAGGGTTTTTCAGGGGGGACTATGTACTATCGAAAGTTTTGCCATGGGTTAAAATTTCTCAGCCTCCTTCGCGGGAATGACAAAGAGGGTGAGACTTTAATCCCTAAAGTTTTCAAACTGAAGTGGTAGGCCGAAGTCTTGTGATTTTATGAAGGCGATGGCTTCTTGTAAGTCGTCTCGTTTTTTTCCGGTGACGCGTACTTGAGTGTCTTGGATTTGAGCTTGCACTTTCATTTTTGTGTCTTTGATGCTCTTTGTGATTTTTTTTGCAGTGTCTTGATCAATTCCGTTTTTCAATTTCACGGTGCACTTCACCAGCCCATCGGCGCCAGCTTCTACTTTGCCAACATCAAGTGCTTTCATGTCGATGCCGCGTTTGATGGCTTTGGTTTGAATGATGTCGATGAGCGCTTTCATTTTGAAGTCATCATCGGAGATAAGTTTTATCACCAATTCTTTTTTATCGAAGTCGATATTGCTTTTGCTTCCACGAAAATCGTAACGCGTTTCTAACTCTTTGCGCGCTTGATTAATGGCGTTGTCCAGTTCTTGTTGATTGACTTCAGACACAATATCAAATGATGGCATAAAAACTCCTTCGTGTATGATCGATTTCGTTTGCTAGTAATGCTGTAAGAAAAAACATGCAAGCGCTAAAGCGTTGTGTAGCTTGCGTTTAAAGTCAGGTGAAAAATAAAAAAGGAGAGCAGAGAAGCTCTCCTTTTTTAGGCTTGATGTCTTTTTTTAAATATCGGTAGGCGCTGTTGGTGCGGTGAAAACAACATCTGTGAGATTGACGAGATTATTGGTCACAGCTGCTGCATCTGTTTCTCGGTCGTTATCGAAATTGAGCTCACTTCCACTTGTGCCAGCAACAGCAGCATAAGTTCCGCTGTTAACGGCTTCGTAAATAAATCCATCACCAATGCCAGCGTCGCACGAGTTGCTTGGAGCATAGGTGATGTTGGCGCTGCTGCTAATCCAGGTGTCGGTTCCGCTTGCCTTGCTCATCACTTGCCGTTGTGCTTTTTCAAGTCCGGTATGGGTATTTCCTGGTCCGGCCCAATTACAAATCATAGCGGTAATGGTTCCACGCCCTGCTGCCGTTGCGATATCAGTACCAAAACCAAAGTACGCCGTTCCACTTAAGTTGTCGCTACTATCAATTGAGGTGGTAACATCAAGCACGCGCGTGTTGCCATCGCCCTGGCCGGCTTGCCAGGCGTAGGCAAAGGTGCCCGTTCCATTAGACGGATTAAGAGCGAACAATCCATAATTCCAATTATTTCCCCATCCGTCAGTATTACTTGTAGAAACTTTATCGCTTGGATCTATGTTGTTGTCTGTATCAAATGGATCTGTGCTTGATCCACAAAACTCTGCGAAATTTGTTTCGTAGGTGAGAGAAGTACCGGATGTTTTTTCATAGAGGATGGTTCCCGCATTTACGGCGCCAGATTCTGTTCCTGCTGTTCCTGCGCAGTTTCCACCATCTTCCGAGCTCTTTGCCATCGAAAAAGAAAGTTTTCCTTTGTAGGTACTATTATCTGATGTGGTTGGAATGTGCTTCAAGGTGATGGTGCCCGTTCGAACTCCAATTGCACCTCCAAAATCCATGCTGACACCAAGGGTAGAAACGTAGACAGGATCTGTTGTGCCGTCGCTGTTTGCATCAACGTTTGCCTTGCGAGCAAGGGTTGCAGATGAAACCGTAAGACCACTTACAGTAGATTGACTCTCTACAGTACTTGCAAGATCTACCGTTGCTCCAATGGTGGGAAGTGTTGTTCCAGCCTTCTTTCCAGAGCAAGCCATTACGGCAGCAATGTTAATCATGTTATCTACATTTGCTGAAACTTTTTGCACAAGTTCATTCATTTTTGCAGCGGCGCAAGCTTCTGAGACGCCTTGAGTTGTATTCCAAATGCCGGTGTCGCCAGATGGAAGTGCGCCGTCATCATCTGCTTGCCCATCATCGTTGGTGTCGCCGTCAATAGCGCTTGAGTTGAGATGACCGTTGAAGTTTACAGGGGGTCCGTAGCAGGAAGGAGAGCTTACGCTTGGAATTTGGAGTGTAAAGGCGCAGTCGTTATCGCCAGAAATTAAATTTTGAAGTGCAGTTTTTTTTGCATCATAATCTTCCGTTGCTGCATCACCTACTGCTTTAAGCGTTTTTACGCCCAGAGATGCAGAAACTGATGTTGATGCTGTTGGTGAGCTTACAACAACGTCGGCGGGAACCACTGCGGAAGTTGTTGTGTCAGCTGTTGTTCCGCTGTTCCCAGACGAACCGCAACTTGAAAGATGGAAAGAAAAAGAAAAAATCGACATGAGCAACACTAAACGCGGTAGAAAAAACTGTTTCATATTATCCCTCCAGTAAAATGAATTAGAACGAAACAAAAAGCATATTTAAAATCTAAATGAAAGAAAAAGCTGTGAGCAAAAGAAAATCTCAAAACGAAAGAACAAAGATTGCAGTTGAATCCACTGTGTATTCTTTTATAGTCTCTTGAACATGAATTTTCTTCAAATAAAATGTTACCATCGCCCAGTTGGGATTTACGTTGCTGGAGTTGTGCTGCTTTATTTTATTTTTTTTCTCACCTTTCTCTTTTTGAAGACAGCTTTTTTGCCCAGTTTTGAAGCTTGGGTTTTTTTTCATCGTTTGGGCTATGACATTGCAAATGTTCAACTGGCATGGACCAGTCTTTTGCTGGCTGGGCTTGGAGTGTTTGCGTTCATCTTTCTTCTGAAACGCTCTATCAAAGCCTATTTGCTGGCAACGAGTTTTTTTCTTACTTACCTTATCCTCACTCCGTTTTACGCCTCATTTATAGGGAGTCTCCACTTTTTTCACGTGGCGCTAGCGTTTTTTTCGTTGATTTCTCTCCGAAAAAATAGGCGTTTCTTTGATGTGTATTACAATGTTTCTACAAAAATAAAATAAGCCAAGCGTTTATTTTTTTGATACACTTAATCTTGTCTAACCTGAGGAAAGTCGCTTCCAGTCTTGTTTGAAAGGCGGCAAAGGAAATGCTATGAACATAAAAAACTTTTTTTTGCTGTTGCTGCTTGTGGTTACCACTCTTTCTTGCAGCGGTGGTTCTGGTGTAAAAACGATTTCTGTTGGGCCTGGTGTTTCGGTGAATGTAGAGAGCAACACCGAAGTTACCGTGAAGGGAAGTGAGAGTACCTTGTATCTTCCGTCCAGCATTTTTTCCGAAAACATTTCAGTGAGTCTTAGCGAAGATGCTGTAGATGTGACAGAGCTTGCTGGTTATACCTTGTTAAGCAAAAGTATTTCCCTCCATTTTTCACAAGCACAACAAACAAAAGAAAAGGCGTTTGTACTTGCCTTCACGCTTTCAAAAGAAAAAGTGCAATCACTTTTGCAAGAAGGAAAAGGCCTTTTTGCAAAGGTGAGAAATCGCGGAGAGCACATTGCATATGGAGAAGGAAAATCAGCAACCTGGTCTCTTCACTTGGGGGAGTATGACGAAAACACGGGCGAATATTCGGTAGCTTTTTATGCCACCGCGGAAACCATTGAAGTAGCGCTTGTTGCGGGTGATCCGTTAACTGTTTTTATTGGATCAGTGCAGAAAGATCGCGGAGAAGAATCGTTTGGAGCGAAATCAGTTTCAAAAGCAAGCCCACTCGCAACAGAATTAACAAGAACGATTTATAATTTTGAGGAAACACCATGGGCGGTTATTTGCGAACCTGCAAAAATGACCGTTGCCGAACGAGCATTGTGCCAAGAAGGAAACGCTCGTTATCAATTAGAACGCGTGCATGAGCGCATCCGAAGCAACACACAACTTTTGGTTGATCAGGGTTGGTCAAAGGCAAAACTCTTGCTCACAACGGCTTTGTCACTTCAGATTGCAAGAGGTGATATCAATGCGTTTACAGGCTCTCGTGATTTGCCGATCTACCTTCCGGTGGCATTTGTGGCAGGAAGAGCAAACACGGCTTGTTCAAACACAGCCGTAAAAGGATGTTACGATCCCAACAACGGAAAACTTGAGTTTACCGAGTTGGCCCTCATTGCGGAAGACCAGTTGCGATGCGGTGATACGGTGATGCATGAATTATTTCATGCGGTTCAAGCAGCCACCCTTCCCGATGTTGAAGATGTGTGGTTTAACGAAGCTACTTCATCGGCTATGGGAGCGTGGGCGGTAGCAGGGGGAAATGCGAACACCCTCATTAATAGCACGTACTGTGGTGAACATCGAGATTGGAATTTTGGCTTGGATAATTCTTCTGATGACTATCGCCCTTACAAAACCATGGAATTTTTTACAGGACTTGCCAATGGCGAGATAAGCTACTTGCCACAAGTGTTTGCCGCGCTCAGCACTTCCTCTTCTTCGCTTACCTACACCAGTTTAAATGATGCGCTCTCAACGGTGCCAACGGTTCATGCAACTCTAGGCGAAAATTACATGAACGTGGTAAGGCGAAAAATTCCAAGCTTTAACTATCCGCATTGTTCACAAATGGAACTTCAAACTGAAGATGATCTGTGGTTTGGGCTTGAAAGTGGAGCGCTTCAATCAATGAGCAGCGATTGCTACAATACCTTAGAAACAAATTTAGCAGACGGCCACTGTTGGCGTGTAGAGCTTGAAGCGGTTGGAGCGAATGCAAGTGATCTTCGCCTGGCTGTGAATGGAAAAGTGGAAGATGAAAATGTTGCCTTCCTTCGAGCTTCGCGTTTGGAGATGGTGGTTGGAGATGTAAAGCTGAACAGAACCGCAGAGGCCGATGCTTATCGTTTGCATGTGCAAGAAATTGCGCACGAAGAAGCCTGCCCGCTTCGCGAGCCGGATGTGCTTCCCAATGAGGGCGACTGTTTGCCGCGCGAAGTGCATTGCTTTAATCGCCCCAATCAAAATGGGCCAGCTGATATCACTTGTTCTCTTCGCATGACCTTGGGCACGTGTACTATTGGGGTTGTTGGCTGTACTCAATTTGGAACTGGCGGCGTTGAGTGTCATGATATTAACGGCATTCCCATCGAGTGGGGAAATTGCGGTGCCGAGCAAAACGCCTTGCAAACTGGCGTTCCGGGCGACGTGATTTCAATTCCTCAAGGCAACGGCTGTAATTCTTCACAGTTGTGCAGACGCTTGTTGTTATGCGCAGAGTAGCCACTGCGAAGGGAAAAACAGCTAAAACACTTGAAACATAAGCGGAAATCAACGCTTTACAAGATTTTCCCCGAATGCTAGACGCCCCCTTTGCAATTCGCAGTCAGCAGCACGTTCTTTAAAAATATATTCCGCAGTAGCTCAGTCGGTTAGAGCATCTGACTGTTAATCAGAGGGTCCCCGGTTCGAGTCCGGGCTGCGGAGCAAACAAGACTCGAACTCGATTTAATTCGGGTTCGAGTTTTTTCTTATGGGAGCTCAGTATCTTGCCCTCATTCTCAGATATTTTATCTACACTCTCTCTTTTAGGATTGGGTTCGCTGATTGGCGTATTTTTGAAATCTTATCTTGATCGAAAATCAAATCTACTTAGCCAAAAGCATGATTTTAAGTTTACACGTTATAAATGCATTTTGATGTTAATGGTTTCATCACTAGATTTTGAAAAACAAAAAACCGTTTTGAAAGAACATGGACGCAACTTTAATTCTACTGATGATTTATTTGATGAATTGAAGGCTGAAAAGATAAACATGGTACTGTTTTCTGATGAAAAAACTATCCATAGTCTAGACCGCTTTATCAAAAACCCTTCTCAACAAAATTTAGAAAATACCGCAAACCATATGCGAAAAGATCTCTGGTCTTAGGTTTTAATAATTTCTTTTAGCCTCTCCACAAACGGCAAGATCCTCTGATAAATCTCCGTTTGTTTGATTCGAGCTGCATTGGGATTGTTTGGCTCCATGAATTTTGCCGCCCATGTTGGGCCTACAGAATCGACTCTCTCAAATTTTTCACAAATACTCTGCAAACCTTCTTTGATAAGGCCATTGTTTAAGTGATCCTTAATTTCTTCAAAACAAGAATCAGGACCACCTTTGTAATGAGCAATGATCGAAAAAATGTCATAAGCATCTTTTTCTTTGTAGCGCTCTGAAATTGTGATGCCTTTCATGGCCAAGATACTCGTGACGTTAGCCATCTTAATGTCGCTGCTATGATGAGCGCCGTCAGGCAAATAGCCTTCAAGCATGAACGTCAGATGATGCTCAGGAAGTAAATCAGCACCTCTGGCTTTACGTGCTAAAAACTCGTCATCAATGCGTTGATGTCTGTGGCTTTTAGAAGTGCCGCCGTATTCACCTGCCAGAAAATCAACAACAACGCCCAAACCAGCAATGTCTTTTTCAAACGAAAACGGGATAGGTGTTCCTACACGGCTTTTTCTTTCGACATAACCGCGATTTGTTATGAGTTCGACAATGCTGGCGTATTGATTCTCAGAAATATTTTTGGCGTCAATCACCAGATCAATATCAATCGAGCCCACGTGGTCAAAGCCGCTGTCCTTGTTTTTAAACATTTTCAAAAGAAAATACGGTGCCCAACCGCCAACCAAATACAAATCATTACGATACCGTCCCAAAATGACCATGAGTTCTAAAAGAACCATTTGAGAACGGTTGGCTTCGTTGTTGTCAAAGTGAGTTGAAAATCGATCTGTCATATTTTTAATACCTTTTCTCTTAAGTGTTCCGCTTGCTCTCGGCCACGTGCTGGATACCTGTACAAATCAAGATAGAGCTGGATATTATTCACCACGTTTAGATTTTTGATTTGCTGAGTTTGTTTGAGAATGCGTGGGTTTTGCGGAATCACAATATTGATGTTTCCTGAGATTTCAACATCAACCAAGTTCAATTTTGTTTTCCAATAATTGATTGCTTCAGCATTAGGAATGTAAAAATCAATCAGTTGGTATCGAACAAAGGGGGCAATTAAACTGGAGCCACACATTTTGGTCAGGGCGTAGTCTTCGGAGGCATCTTCAAACTTTTTTAGAATGGCTTCCGGTTCCCCTTCGACATAATAGGGAATGACCTGGTTGCTTTCGAAGAAATAGGCATCTCGAATGAGGTCGAGTAAAACTCCCCGATTAATAAGATTCAGACGAATGCCCGGTTCTAAAAAACCAGCATCTCTCATGATATTGGCAAATTTTGAAACGAAACCGGCGCTTAAATCTGAAGCTTCGGCAAACTCATGAACTGTGGGGGTACCAGTTTGGTTGAGAAGAAGTACCGCCATCCAAAAGCGCTCAGGTGTTTTAAGGGCTTGGGTTAGCTGACCTGGATTCGGCAAGATTGGTTTATTGTATTCACGATTTTCCATAATATTCACGATCGTGAATATAGTACAATATCGTGAATATTTAGTCAATACAGCTCTGTTTTCTCCCCTAAATCCATCGTTCATTTCCCCAAATTTCCAATCTGTCGGCCTGAGCACGTCATCTATGCCTATAGCTTCGAGCCGTCCCTAGACTTTGAAAATGTGCCAAGGTCAAAAACTGGACTCGCTAACCATTTGTTTTTTTTACGATATTCGTGACCAAAACTGGTTTTGATTTTGAGTGGAAAGGTGATGGAGCGGTTCAGATTTACGTACAACTCGGGGAGCAGGTAAATAAAGGGTTTTCGAAAGTTGTTTTCGTGAACCCTTTTTGAGTTTTGTATCACCTCTGCATCTTTAAAAATTTGTAACCGATGTTCTTGCTTGCACAAAGATTATGGAAAAGTAAAAAGTAAAGACTTACCCCATTTTTTTATTATTATGAAAATATCAATATCAGCACGTAATAAAATAGGTATGTCTCTCGTGGGATTTGGCACTTATCAACTATCAGTTGACCAAGCTGAATCTTGTGTGCGTGAGGCACTCAATGCCGGATTTAGACATGTTGATTCTGCTGAAGGTTACAATAATGAAGAAGGTACTGGTAAAGGGATAAAAGCAGCTGGAATTTCAAGGGATGATATTTCTGTAACTACCAAACTTTTTCCAGGATATAAGCAGTGGGAGATACCTGAAAAAGACTACAAACAGACTATTGAAACGTTAAAAAATCAGCTGAAAAAGCTTCAACTTGACTATGTTGATCTGTACCTTATACATAGCTCCGCTATCAGCGCTAAGGCTAGAACAGTGGAGAGCCTTAATAGAGCTAAAAAAAATAGGGCTAACCAAACACATTGGGGTTTCAAACTACAATGAAGAGAGGATTAAAGAAATTTTAGATGCAGGCATGGCTAAACCTGAGGCAAATCAGATCGAACTTCATCCAATTTGTGCCCAGGTTGATTTGATCATGTATATGAAGAAGAATGCAATCGAACCAATTGCATATAGCCCGCTCGCCCCTCTTTCAACGTGGCGCACTGAAGACAGGCAGGGCGGAAATGTACTTGTCGGGATAAAAGAAGAATGCCAATCGATAATTTGTGAAATTGCGAAAAAACTTAAACTATCAGAAGCTCAAATATTATTAAGATGGGGATTGCAGCACGGCTATTGTGTGTTAACGAAAAGTAGCAAACTTGAGCGTATCCGAGAAAATTTAGATTTATTTGATTTTGCAATTTCTGATGATGACATGAAACGCTTGAATAAATTGAATCAAAATAGAGCAATTGCCTGGGCGGCAAGTGGTCTTAATCCAACGGAAGTTGCTCCTCACTTGAAAAAGACTTGAAAAGAAAAAAAGTCAAGACTTGACCCCTTTGGGAACGTTCGAGGAGAGCAGGTTCAAATTAAACCGAGTGAAAATTCGTTACATAATGAAGTGGGTTATATTCAAGAAGAAATGAAAAATAACATTCTTGCTTAAGATGTTTTTTAATTTCTGTTTCCAAATCGTGCGAAAGTTTTTTTGTGAAGTTTTCATCTCTGTGGGGTTTTGTGAGCATCGAGATGGTGATCAATATATGAGAGTGCTTGAAAACATCGGTGAGATAAGCGCGACACTTGCAAATCCCGGCTGTGCTGTCGTGTTGGTTGATGAGCTTTTCAAGAGACGAAAACAACTCATCAAAGTTAATTCGCAAATCGCTTGAACATTTAATTTCGGCATGTGGCATGCGTTGTCTCTTGCAATAAAATATGATGAAAAGTCAAGATGCGTTTTTTTACCCTACCTTGATATCAATGTTTACAAGATCTTGTTCAAACGTGAAGCGGTAGTTTTGTCTACCTGACAGGGCCCGAGCACAATTTGAATTAGGTTTTTTTTCGGCCATTCTGGCCTGAATTACTTGTGTGAGACCCCTGTTTTTACTCATGATATCAGTGGCTCAGAACAGGTTTAACAATTTGTAAGGTCAATTTTATAAATTGTAAATCAGGACATTTGAGCTGTTTTTGTCATTATCTCAATACCGCAAGAATCGGGTTTTCACCGCGGCATTTCAGCGCTAAGCATCAACCTTATGAATGATTATCAACGTATCGAAAAAGCTATCGCCTATATTCAGCAGAATTTTTTAGCTCAACCTGAGCTGGATGACATTGCGAAACAAGTGCATTTGAGTCCATTTCATTTTCAACGGCTCTTCAAAGAGTGGGCTGGGGTTACGCCGAAAAAATTTCTGCAATATCTCAGCATTGAATACGCCAAGAAACTTCTCAAAAAGAATTTATCGCTTTTGGATGCAAGTTTGGAAACTGGCTTGTCTGGCACCAGCCGCTTGCACGATCTCTTCGTCACCGTGGAAGGTATGACTCCGGGCGAGTATAAAAATGGTGGCGAAAATCTCACTCTTCACTACCGCTATGCTAGCACCCTATTTGGTAACATTATCATTGCCTCAACCAGCAAAGGCATTTGCCACTTAGCTTTTATTGATGATGAGGTTTCAGCTCTGGAAGGATTACAGCAGATGTTTCCCAAAGCGGTTCTGTTGAACAAAAAAGATGCATTACAGGAAAAAGCGCTCAAGATTTTTTCTCCTGAAAGCGGAGATCTTGAACAGATAAAACTTCACCTCAAAGCGACACCTTTTCAACTTAAAGTATGGCAATCGCTGCTCAAGATCCCGCCAGGTCGCGTGGAAAGCTATTCAGCCGTTGCAGCACATATTCGCAGCAAAGCCGTGCGTGCCGTTGGTTCTGCAATTGCAAAAAATCCCGTTGCCTATCTCATTCCTTGTCATCGTGTCATTCAATCAACTGGTTGCTTTGGACAGTATCGTTGGGGCTCCGCCAAAAAAGCAAGCCTCATTGGGTGGGAAGTTGCGCAGATTCATAAGGATGACGTTAGACCTCTTGCATAACCCTGCATAACTCAATGATGACGATGTTGATTAGTTGTCACCCTGAACGAATGTGAAGGGTCTCCTCGTTCAATTGTCAGAGGAGATCCTTCCTGCCCGTCCGGCAGGCGGGCGTTACTCTCAGGATGACAAAAAATGGACTGAGTTGCCATTATTGGAGGACTTCGTTGAGGGCTCGCTACGGTTATGCAAGAGGTTTATTAGTGAGTCAGTTTAAAATGCTGCAATTGCAAAAGGAATACGCGAATAAAATTCGTAGCTCAAGAAAAGATGGCTTTGGAAAAACTTTCAAGCGCGGCTTCAACAGCAGGTCGGTTGAGCCGAGGGTATTTTGCAAAAGTGGAATCGGGTATTTTTTTTACCATTTCAGATAGTTTTTTTAGATCTACAAGTTTAGCAGTTGCCAGTGCCTTTACGTCAGCTACGTCTGTTTTATGACCTCGAACAATTTTTGAAAATGCTTGAGCATAAGGATCAAAGTGCATGAACGTTGCCTTGCCAAAAGTGCCGATAGTGATGTGGCGTTTTTTTTCACCAGGCAGGCTGGGTATAAAATCTGTGGGTTTCGCGAGTTCAATGTTAATGTGTAAACGTTCTTTGAGCTTTGAGAGAGATGAAAACAACTCATCCATATCACCAGCAATGTCGATATCAATTGTTCCCTCACGAAAGTCAAAAAGAAGTGCTGTAGCTCCACCTGTTACATAAAACGTTGCACTTTTTTTCAGCACTCGCCCTACCGATTTCATAAACTCTTGTAGGAGTGCTTTCGTAATTGTTCTTCGGCTCATGTATACCACCTGCGATTACGGTGAGTTGTGGGTTGAGGTGTTGGAACGATCGAGGCTAATGCATCACAAAAACTGTCTATTCGTTCGAGGAGAGCACAAAAACGCACATAAGCCATGTCGCCATGTTGTTTTTCCATTGCTTGATAGAGCAGAGTGCGAGTTTGAGGCATGTTCTGGGATATATCAGGCACAGGAACTCCTAAGAAGCGCAATTTTGGACGAAGCTCGGCCACAGCTAATGCTTCTATGCTGGAAAGGTTTCTGTTGTTTAGATGACGTAATCCCACATCAACGATTTCTGCACCCGGCAGTGCGAGCTCTGCAAAATGTTCTACTCCAAAGCGTTTTTGCATCCAACGAAATGTGATGGCAGTTCTTGCCTGAGATGAAAGTTTTGCGGTACTCAATTTTTTTGCGCGCGCTTTTCCACCTTTTTTTCCAATTGTTTTGAGATAGTGACGGACATTTTTCCAGGCCATAATAAACGAAGTTTAATACTTAGCGGCTACGTATGTCAATAGATCTCTTGCAGAACCGTCCCCTTATATTTCAGAATTCACCAACGCTTAAGACGATCGCACCTTCTTGGGTGCAGTTGAAAAATTCGCCGATGCCTTCAATGCCGTTGCAGTGGCCGTAACTTCCTTTTATTTTTGTGGGATGGCTTTGCTGTATCGTTTTGCTGTTGAGAGCGGCAGATCCGCCTTCCATCAACACAAGCTGTTCACGCGCTAATCCTACTCTGCCTCGAGCTGTCACGATTTCATCCAGCAGGCGGATGCTGTCTTTTACGTCTCCACTGCCGGGATCATGAATAATCACTGCATCCGCTTGTTTCAAATACTCATCCCGGAAATAGGCTTCCCCACTACGATTAAGGGCCAGCTTCACATAAATGGGAACTAACTTTCCCTGTGTGCTGCGGTAAAACAGTGTGAAGGTTTGCTCTGTTCCTTCTCTTACGAAAAAATATGACCACGGTTGATTCAAGTTGGGATACGATTTTCCAAGCTCTACTTTTTCAATCACTTGGGCAGCCTGCAAACCTTGGAAGTGCGCCAGCATTTTATTTGGGTCAACATGAATATCGGTTGCGATAATGGTTGCTGCATCAATGGCGTTGTTTTCTGCAAGGCGAAATACTGTTTGAAGAAATGCATAGTGAGTTCCTGCGGCTGGATACAAAAAGCACGGGGTTCTTTTTTGTGTTTTTTCCAGGAGTGCAGAGACGTGTGTTGCAAAGGCATCAAAGACAGGAAGGCTGCGCCACTGGCACAGCTCCCGCAGAGGAACTTTTTTTGCGTGTTGCGCTAGTGTGCCTTTTGTTTGTTCAAACAGAGCATGATTTATTTCTCCGCGGAGCCCTCTTAGTTTTTGATAAGCCGCAATATCTTTTTCTTCTGCGAATATTAATGGCGATGCAAATTTTTCTAGGGTCCAAATTCCAGGGAGAGGTTTTTTAGAATAGGCACTCAAAAGGTGTGAAGCTGTTTTAATTTCTTGCCACGTATCAAAGCGATCCTTGTCACCAGAAGAAGCTGCCACGCTTTGTAAAGGCGCCGTGAAATTTTCTATAAAACCATTATCAAGTTGAGCTTCTAAATGATCGGCAGATTGTAGGTAGTGATCTGCCATCTTGTTCCAATGATCTTTGTAGCTCTTGTTCGTAGAATAGCTATCATTGTTGGGGTTGCTGACATCAATAGCACGCGCATTATTTCTAAGCTCTTCGCCGCGCTGACGTTCTTCTTGAATCCGTTGCCGCGCTGCTTTTTCAAGATCAGCTTTGAATTGAGGAACACTCTCTCCATCTAACACAGCTGGGGTAAGCATTTGGTGTTTATCAATGAGTTGTTTTATTGTGCGGAGATAATCAGCCATAATTCATTATCGGCTGAACATGAGAGAAGTTGTGTGTAAAAAAGGGGACGTCCCCTTATATTTCGAAAAGTGGTTTGGTAAGGATGAAAAATAAAACCGCGAAGGATGCCATGAATTGAGGGGCACTGTAGAAGTTAATATTTGGCTGTCGGTAAGACACTTTTTGTTGTGATGAGAATTCGTTTTTTCCGTTCTTGCTGGCTTTGCAGATAATTAGCCCACGCTTTCCATTGATCGGGATTGTTTTTGGCATTGTTCATTTCCATGAACATTCCTGTTACCCGAAACGGAGGGCACTTTTTACAGTCAAAGTCCCGTGTTTCCTCATTCTCATTGATAGCACCGCTTTTTAAATTTGAAAGCCAAGAGGTAGTTAGTTCCCCCTGAAAAACCCATTTTTTCAAGATAGCGGACCTTGA
>PCXC01000060.1 GCA_002796345.1 Deltaproteobacteria bacterium CG11_big_fil_rev_8_21_14_0_20_42_23
CATTTTTTGAGGTTGATTTTTGTTGAGCCTCCGAAAAAACACACCGCTCAAGGTCCGCTATCTTGAAAAAATGGGTTTTTCAGGGGGAACTAGTTATCAGTGATAATGCCATCTGCCTTGAAAAAATCGATTTGTCCTTTCAATGCCGAGGCAATAACTGTTCCTGCAGCTGGTTTTGAAGGATCGATTTGAAAACAGGCAGCATCTTGAATGGCAATTGATTCTGGAGAACGCACTGGATGTGAAACAGCGCTTCCATCTTGAAACGATTTCCACTTTGCTTCAAAGGGAACACGCACTCCATTGCTGTTTTGATAATAGCCTCTCTCTCCAACTCCCAAAAACTGCATCACATTTCCTTGCACCTCTCGAAAAGTACTTCCACCGGGAATCGTGTCGTAATATGAAAGAGAAAGATTTGGGTCTAACTGGGGTAACTGCAAACTTCCTGCTGTTGCATAAGCTTCTGGCGCTGTTGGATCGCGCTTTACACAGTAGCGATCGAATTGAAATTGTTTTTGTCCTGGAAACACTTCAGAAAAAGTATAAAAACGAATGGGATAATTAAAAGGAACATCTCTTCCAGATCTTCCCGCACCTCGCACCAACTGATCTTGCGTTACTGCGGTGCCCACTCTTCCCAGTTGTTCTTCCACCTCAAGCGCCCACTGATCAGGAGCTGCAAAGGTGCGGATACTTGTTGTTGCTCGTTTTCGAGGATCATACTCATTGAGCATTTGGTCCCCATAAATAAGGGGAAGCACATATCCCTGAGCCAACAACGGAAGTTGCGGATAGAAATTGTTGATCATTTGAAGTGAGCTTACATCTTCCTCGCGAGGAAAATTTGCATATGAAAAAGAAATGCTATCTGCATAGCGTGAAATTTTTAGCCAATACGAAAACGGCAAATGCTGATGACAATAGTCACTGCCGTCAAAACACATATTTTTTAAAGAGAGGCGAAGAGTATATTCTGAAACGGGTCTTGCTGCGGCATGATATATATTTGCGGCTGGTGGTAAAACCTCTGGGGCTTCTTCATTGAAGTTATAGCTGCTAAAGTTTCCGGGGGAGATTTCTCCATTGTTACTATAATTTTCAAACAAAGAAGAAATCGAAACTTTTGGCCTTCCTCCAGAAAAATCTCCTCCAAGTGCAGGTGGCGCAACAGGAACTAGCGCGGGCGGAAAAACTTCTCCCTCATTTTCATCGAGACCAAGATCCGCAGAAGAAGGCTCAACCCCACCACCATCAACGCGCCTCTCGTCTTCTGCAGGAGCAAGTGACGCTCCATTTTCAGGCTCAAGAGTTCCAAAAAGAGGATTGATGACATTCAGCTGAAACCAAGTGGGTTCTTGTGTGCCAACTTGCTGACTATGGCAGGCGCTGAGTAAAAAGATCGATAAAATGAGAAGGTTTTTTTTCATGACCAGACCTTATAAGAGCAAAGAGTATACCAAAAATTCTGTTCCTTAACAACCTTTCTTTTTTGTGGGGCCTAAAAAAAACTTTTACTTTTCAGCTTGTTAGATGAATTTCCCACCAACCCTTTCTTTTCTCCCCTTCCTCTTAACTCAAGAATAGGGCCAAAACACCCCATTTTCTTGACGTCATCCCTCCCGGGAACAGCCTAAGGCAACGCCCATATCCACAGCTTTTCCACAGATTATTCAACGCTTCTTTCCTTTGCCCTCAAAAACAAAAAAGCCTGAATATGCATCAGGCTTTCTCGTTTCATTTTTGGTGTTTCTTATTCTTCGTCACACGGAAGACAAACGCCTTCTTCATCTACACCACAAGCACAATCGTCACCTTGGTCTTCTGCTTTTACCTGTGATGCGACTACGCTCATTGCGAGAACGAAAAACAAAAACATCCCCAACATTTTCTTTGCCATACTACACCCCCTCTCGTAGAAAACGTTCCCTTGGGAAACGCTTCAAAAACTGCAGCTGGCGAGCGGCAAGCTAGCGCAGAACAAAAAATCTTCCCACAAAAAAGTGTGAGCTAAAAAATTATTTTTCTTCTTCAGTTTTCCTCTTGACCAAATAAAGAAGAGGCGTAAGCTGACGCACAACTTGAAGCTACATTCTGTGGCTTCATATGCGAAGGCTTTCATGCTCTTCCCCTTCTCTTCTTAAACCTTTTACGAAATGAGCAAGCTCATGCGCACGCGTCTTATTCCAAAACTTTTTAGCGTTTTTAAAGAAGGATATTCTTCTCAGCTTTTTTTTAAAGATCTTCTTGCCGGCGTTATTGTTGCTATCATTGCACTTCCGCTTTCCATTGCACTGGCCATTGCTTCTGGTGCCAGACCCGAGCAAGGGCTTTACACCGCTATCATTGGCGGATTTTTGATTGCGTTTTTTGGCGGAAGCCGTGTGCAAATTGGCGGACCCACCGGCGCCTTCATTGTTATTATCTACGGGATCATCACCAAATATGGTTATGATGGTTTAGCTGTCGCAACTCTTTTGTCTGGCGCCATGCTCATCTGCATGGGAGTGATTCGGCTTGGAAACGTAATTAAGTTTATTCCCTATCCTGTCACAATTGGTTTTACTTCGGGTATTGCGCTCATTATTTTTACTTCTCAAATTAAAGATCTTTTCGGTTTGCAGGTTGCTGGAAATCTTCCTTCAGAATTTTGGCCAAAATGCGTAACTCTTTTTCAGCATTTTCAGACTCTTGATTTTTCTTCGGCTTTCATCGGCATCATGAGTTTAGTTATCTTGATTTTTTTTCCAAAAATCACAAAAAAAATTCCGGCTTCTCTCGTGGCTGTGTTCTTGGCACCGCTTGTTGTTCATTTTGCACACTTAGATATTGCAAGCATCACGTCTCGATTTGGAGAAATTCCAACTCACCTTCCCATGCCACATTTTCCTCACGTCACATGGGAATTATGCAAGCAGCTTTTTCAACCTGCACTCAGCATTGCCCTTTTGGCCGGCATTGAATCTCTGCTTTCGGCGGTGATTGCCGATGGGATGACTGGCGGGAAACACAGGTCAAACATGGAGCTGGTGGCACAGGGCTTGGCAAATATCGGTTCAATTTTTTTCCAAGGTCTTCCAGCAACGGGTGCAATTGCACGAACGGCAACCAATATAAAAAATGGAGGGAAAACTCCTATTGCGGGCATTGTTCATTCCGTCACGCTTCTGGTCATCATGATGTGTTTTGGAAAATGGGCCGGGCTTATTCCCATGCCAGTTCTTGCCGCTATTTTGATGTTGGTGGCTTATCACATGAGTGAGTGGAGACTTTTTGTTAGCATTTTGAAAGCGCCAAAGTCTGATGTGCTTGTGCTGCTCAGCACTTTTTTCCTCACGGTTTTCGTGGACATCATCGTGGCTATTCAAGTGGGCGTAGTGCTTGCGGCGCTTCTCTTTATGAAACATATGTCTGAAAATACAAAGGCAACTCATCTTACTGACGATGCAAACATAAATGAAAAAGAAAACTTCAAACAACTTCACAATATTCCGCAAGAGATTGAAGTGTTCGAAGTGTATGGCCCTATGTTTTTTGGTGCGGTTTACCAGTTTAAAGAAACGCTAGATCGTATTCAGAAAAAACCAAAAGTATTGATTTTGCGCATGCGTCACATCATGACGTTAGATGCTAGTGCGCTTAAAGCCTTAGAGGACGTGACTCACAAAGCGAAGATAGATCAAACCACTTTTTTCCTCTCGGGAATTCACGGAAGAGTTCTTCACACTTTAAGAAAAAGTGGCATCGCGCAAAAAATTGGGGAGAAAAATATTTTCGATCATTTCGAAGATGCACTTTCAGCAGCTAAAGATTTAGTAACAAAAAAATAACCCCCCGCTCACAAAGGAGCACATATACTTTTAGAAAAAATACCTGCTGCTAAAAAAACTGCTACGCCACTTCAAAAACCTCAACGAACTTTGGGGCCTATTTCAGATTTAGAACGTCATCTTCCAAGAGAGTGGTGGAATAACTCTTTTTAATTCACCTCTATCTCAAAACCGATGGTGATGTAGTTGAGAATAAAGCAAATACCGTAAAAGAAGTTGATCTCTTGCTTCGGCATACAGGCATGGGGAAAGAAAATAAATTTCTCGATCTCTGCTGTG
Organism: Deltaproteobacteria bacterium CG11_big_fil_rev_8_21_14_0_20_42_23; assembly: GCA_002796345.1. Lineage (NCBI taxonomy): Bacteria > Deltaproteobacteria > Deltaproteobacteria bacterium CG11_big_fil_rev_8_21_14_0_20_42_23. Next base: position 4,110 of record PCXC01000060.1, read on the forward strand.
GCCAAGAAAGGCACTCGCTAGAGCTTACCAGCCGTGGGTTTAAGCACGTCACTGGAATTGATCGCTCAAAATATCTCATTAGACTTGCTCGAAAAAGGGCAAAGCAATGTGAAATCCGGCCAAGTTTTTCTGAGGGAGATGCAAGAAACATAAAACTTAAATCAGATACCATGGATTGTATTTATCTCATGGGAAATTCATTTGGATATTTTGAGCGTGAAGAAGATGATCTTGCAGTGCTGGGCGAAATTAAACGAGTTTTAAAAACCGAAGGAAAAATTTTTCTCGATCTTGTTGATGGAAAATGGATGCAAAATCATTTCGAACCTCGTTCTTGGGAATGGCTAGATCAAAATTATTTTGTCTGCAGAGAGCGTTCGCTCACAAGTGACAAGCAACGTATCATTTCGCGGGAAATCATTACCCACGCTGAACTTGGCGTGATTGCTGATCAGTTTTATGCCGAACGACTTTATGATTTCGAACACATTAAAAAAACATTGGAGCACGTTGGATTTCAAAATGTGCAATATCACGGAAACATCTCAGCAGAATCTAGCAGAGGGCAAGATTTGGACATGATGGCAAACCGCCTTCACATTTCGGCGCATGTCATCAAGCAAAACATCCCCAAAAAAGCTCCGGATGCTCTGCAAAAAATCACGGTCTTGCTTGGTGATCCTCAACTTTCTGATAGCGTAAAACGTGATGGAAAGTTCAACGAAGAAGATCTTGCTACCATCGAAAGTTTAAAGGAACATTTAGAACAGCTCGAATCTTTTTCATTTGAGTATTTAAGCTCGCACAAACATTTCATTTCCGAACTCAGCAAAAATCCTCCATCGTTTGTCCTCAATCTTTGCGATGAAGGCTATCAAAACAAAGCCACTTCGGAACTTCACATTCCTGCACTGCTGGAAATGCTTGATATACCTTACACAGGCGCTGGCCCTGCTTGTTTGGGACTTTGTTACAACAAGGCTCTCATTCGGCATATTGCAAACGGGCTTGAAATTCCGGTGCCTCAAGAAACGTATTTTGATCCCAACGATCAAGCCGCAAACTTGCCTTCAATTTTTCCGGCGTTGCTCAAACCAAATTTGGGCGACTCTTCACTTGGCATCACCAAAGATGCCGTTGTGCACAATGCCATCGAGCTCATGAGTTATCTTGATTACTTGCGACAAACATTTCCCGGAGTTCCGCTTCTCATTCAAGAATTTTTGGAGGGAACCGAATACAGTGTTGCCCTCATTGGAAACCCAGGAAAACTTGAAGCACTTCCTTTACTAGAAGTTGACTACAGCAAACTTCCTGCAAACCTTCCGAAAATTCTTTCGTATGAATCGAAGTGGCTCCCCGATTCTCCTTATTGGACCAACATTAGCCACCACCAAGCAAAACTAGATGAAGAAACCGAGCGGCGTCTTATTGATGCCTCAGCTTTGCTCTTCGAACGACTTGAATGCAGAGATTACGCACGCTTCGATTTTAGAGCTGACAAAAACGGCGTGATTAAATTGCTAGAAGTAAATCCAAATCCAGGTTGGTGTTGGGACGGAAAACTCAATATCATGGCAGGTTTCAAAGGATTGAAGTACAACGATTTACTCAACATGATTTTAAACGCAGCAAGAGAACGAATCAAAACTAAATCTTAACGAAGCGGTACTGATTTTCAACTCGGGCGAAAAATTATCTTTTCCTTTGCGGAGCGGCCATTTGCAGCCTTCATATCTGCTACAGCCAGAAAAAAATATGGAGGCTGCAACGGCAGCATCTTCTGCGGCGCTTGAGCAGAAGATGCGAAGCGAGCAAAGGAAAAGATAATTTTTCGCCCTCAATTCAAAATCAATTCCCAGAGTTACTCTTGAGGGGTCGTCATCCCACTCACATCAAGTAAGTGTTTCAACTCTGTTGCAGGTAAAACTTTTTCCGCAGTGGCAACTTGCCGAATTGTTTTTCCTTCTTTGTGCGCTTTTTTTGCAAGAGCAGCGGCTTTGTCGTAGCCAATGTGCGGCGCAAGTGGCGTTGCCAGCATCAAACTTTGCTCCACCAATTCTTCGCAACGCTTTCTATTTGCTTCTAAACCAGCAATGCACTTTTTATCAAAAGCCTTCGCGGCATTGGCAAGCAACTGAATGCTTTCAAGAAGATTGCAGGCAATAAGAGGCATAAACACATTCAAGTCTAAACGACCAAGCGCAGAACCGTAAGTAATGGCAAGATCGTTGGCGATCACTTGCACGGCAACTTGCGTAACCACTTCAGGAATAACTGGGTTTACTTTTCCGGGCATAATGGAAGAACCAGGCTGTAAAGCTGGAAGCACAAGCTCGGCAAACCCTGCTCTGGGGCCACTTGCGAGCAGGCGGATATCATCTGCAATTTTGAGCAAGGCCGAAGCAACAAGTTTTAGCGCTCCACTTACTTCAACACAGGCATCTTTTGCACCTTGCGCTGCAAAATGATTTTCAGCTTCGCGCACTTCCAAACCAGTACGCTCTGCCAACACTTTGCACACTTTTTTCGAAAATTGCGGATGCGTATTAATACCGGTACCAACGGCAGTTCCACCAAGTGCAAGTTCATACAAAGAAGGAAGTGCTTTTTCCAAGGCAAGTCTTCCATGTTTTACTTGAGCCGCAAACCCGCCTATTTCCTGGCCAAGCCGGATGGGGGTTGCATCCATCAAATGCGTTCGACCTATTTTAATAATGTCATCAAACTCTTTTGCCTTTTTCTCTAAAGCTTTTTGCAAACCAGACAGAGCAGGAAGTAATTCAGATTTAATTTGTTTTGCTGCGGCTAAATGAATCACCGTTGGCATCGTGTCATTTGAAGACTGGCCCATGTTCACATGATCGTTTGGGTGTACAGGTTTTTTACTGCCTATTGCATTTCCACATTTCAGATTTGCAATATTCGCAATCACTTCATTCACATTCATGTTGGTTGAAGTTCCAGAGCCAGTTTGAAAAACATCGATTGGAAAATGTTCGTAATATTTTCCTTCGGCAACTTGCTTTGCTGCTTCTTGAATTTCGTGTGAAAGTTTTTTATCTAGTTTTCCCAATTGCTCATTTGCTTTTGCGCATGCAAATTTTAATTCAGCAAACATTTGAATGAATGTTTTTGGAAATGGTTTTTCACTTATCTGAAAATTTTCAACCGCCCGCGCTGTAGTAGCCCCATAGAGCGCATCAGCGGGGACTTTAAATTCGCCCATAGAATCAGCTTCAATACGTGTTTTTGTCATATGTTCCTCTTTAAATTTTTCGACTTAGAACCTACTGTTTTACAAATGTAAACGTCCCGAGTGGAGCAACGCTTCCTTCATTCAAAAATGGATCTCCCGTAATTTCTGCAATCTCCTCTGCTGGGGAAGTATCATCATCTGCAGAAAGAAACGTAACACCGCTGTCTGTTCCAGAATCATAAGGTTCAAGTGAAACAGTTTTGCTTGCAACCCAACTATCATTCTCGCAAAGATCGAGAGATTCTACACCAACGAACCAATCAGGACTTGGAGCAACCATCGAAACAAGAGTCACCAAATGATAGTCGCTTGTAATAGGAAAAGTGAAACTCGTTGAACCTGGAGACAGTGCTATAGCAGATCCCAAAAGAACACTTTCTGCGGTGCCCGCAGCTATAGCTGCGTTTATTTCGGCGGTTAAATCTGTAACAGAGCCTCTTTCGGCCATCGCTTCAATACCTTCCGAAGCAAGCTCTCCCTCTTTCCAAAAAGTCACGTCACTTTTGTGCGTGCCACCTATCAATCTCGAAAAATGAGCATTGGCAGGAAAGTCAGTTGGGTGTGTATCTGCAGACCAGGTTGCATTGAAAGTTACTTCATATGTCGCAGTCGCTTCTGATGGAGTGCAAGAAACAGTTGAATTCATACTCTCCGTTTCGGTTGAAACAGTGGAAGATGTTCCGCAAGAAAACAAAGTGGTGAGAAAAGCTAAAAAGAAAATGTATTTTATTTTTTTCATTTTGTTTTCCTCTTTTTACCGAATCACTTCAATTAATTTTTCAACTGCCTGATAACTGCGAAACGGTGGAAAAACATAAGCTCCACGTACAAAGGAAATTGACTTTGCTGCAACAAGCGCATCTCGCGCAATTTCAAGCCCCACTTCACGTTGCGCTTCTTTAGTGCTTGCTGCCTGCATGGCCTTCATAATCTCATTTGGAATTTGCATGCCAGGAACTTCGTTGTGCAAAAATTCTGCATTTCGAAGAGATGCAAGTGGAAGCACTCCCACAAAAAATGGAATGGGTTTTACATTTTTAATTTTTCCCAAAAACGTTTCTAATAATTTGATGTCGTACACTGGTTGAGAAAACACAAACTCGGCACCAGCTTCCACTTTTCTGCGATACCGTTCAGCTTCAAGATCCAGATCAACCGCACCAGGGTTCACTCCGCAGCCGATGAGAAAACTGGTTTGATCTTTCATAGGCCTACCTGAAAAATCTAAACCTTGATTCAAATGGGAAACGCCTCGAATCAAACCAATGGCATCCAAATCAAAAACCGGAGTTGCATCTGGGTAATGCCCCATCTTTGGAGGATCTCCCGTAATCAACATCAAATTTTTCAAGCCAAGCGCAGCTTGGCCCATCAAGTCCATTTGCATGCCAAGCAAGTTTCGATCGCGGCAGCAATAATGTGTAATGGTTTCAATGCCAACTTGCTCTTTCAAAATCATAGAAAGCGAAACCGCACTCATGCGCGCCATTGCACGAGGACCATCAGAAATATTTACCGCATTCACACCCATCTCTTTCAAAATACGCGCTCCCTCTACGGCTTTGTCTGGGTGGATACTTGCGGGCGGTTCGATTTCAACTGAAATCAAAAATTCCTTTCCGATTTTCGCACCGAAAGGACTTTTTTCTGCGGTGGCAATTGCTGGTCTTGCTTCATTTTTTTCGGAAACAATACTTTTTGATTCTTTTTGGGACGAAGGAATTTCTCTGGCACTTTCTGTCCAAACACCTTTTAAAAATCTGGCCATTTCACGAATATGCTCTGGCGTTGTTCCGCAACATCCACCGATGAGCTTTACCCCAAGCTGCGCATAGCGCCTTGCATACTCTGCAATATATTCCGGCGTCACCATGTACAACATGCGGCCTTGTACCATCTTTGGCATTCCCGCATTGGGCATGGCCGAGAGCGGAGTGTTGCTCACAGCGCTCATGCGTTTAAGGGCTTCAAAAATTCCAATGGGACCGTCGGAACAGTTGACGCCGATAACATCTGCGCCGCGCTCTTCCAAAAAGCTCACCACTTTTTCCGGCTGCAAGCCTTCAAATTCTTCGTCGCTCGTAAACTTCAGCGAAACCTGACACATCACCGGAAGTGAAGTGACAGACTTAGTCGCTTCAAGTGCAAGCGCAAGTTCATCAAGGCTTAAAAATGTTTCCAGCAAAATGACATCGGCACCTGCTTTGGATAACGCACTTACTTGCTCTACAAAAATAGCCTTGCTCGCGCGCGCGTCGCCACCCTGTTTTTGAAACCAAGAAATGGGACCCATGGCACCAGCTACAAAGCCTTGCTCACCCACAACTTCTTTGGCAAGCCGCACACCAGCAGCATTGATAGCTTCAAGATCATCTTCTAAACCGTGCTCTGCAAGGGCTAGCCGATTTGCAGTGAACGTGTTTGTTTCAATTAATCTTGCGCCAGCATCAAAATAAACTTGATGAATAGCTTTGATTCTTGCTGGCTCTTGCAGATTTAAGCTGTCGTAACAACGGTTCACAAACACTCCACTTTTGTAGAGCTCGGTTCCAATTGCACCATCAGCTAAAATGCCATGTTGAAGTTTTTCTAAAAAGTTCATCGTTGAACTTAGCCTTTCATTCTCACGTTGTGTTGTAAGAAAGGATTTGTTTTTTTCTGTTCCCCCAAACGTGCACATGAAGTTTCTCCATAGTCGTGACCCGGATAAACTATGAGCTCGTCTGAAAGTGTTCGTAGTTTTTCAAGTGATCTTTGCATGTCTTCTGGATTTGAATCTGGAAGATCAACTCGCCCGCAAGCATCGATGAACAGCATGTCTCCGGTGATGAGAAAATCTTCACCTTCGAAGCAAATCATGCCAGGTGAATGCCCTGGCGTGTGATGACATGTCACTTGAGCTTCACCAAGTTGCAGATGCAAACCATCCGAAAGATCTTGCACATCAGCATTTTCTAGCTTCAGCATTTCTCTTTCAAGAGGGTGCACATACACAGGAACTTTTTTGTAGGCTAAAATTCCGGGCAAAGCTTTTACGTGATCAAAGTGTGTATGGGTAAGCCATACAGCGGAAAGATCTGCGCCGCCCTCTTCCAAAACTGAAATAATTTTTTCGGCATCCCATCCCGGATCAACAACAGCTGCTTTTTTCGAAGCAGCATCAACAAGCACATACGCAAAGTTTTGCATGTGACCAACAGGAATTTGTGTGAGGATTATTTTCTTCATAGAACAATCTCAATCTAAAAAAATGGCGGTGGAGGAAACGATGAAGAAAGGGTGTCTGCAATATGTTCAAGCGAGGGATCAAGATCATCTTGTTGATGAGGAATAAACAACGCTGATATATTTCCTTTTTTCCAAGAGTAGCGCCCATCTTTAGCATCGAAATCTACTTGCCACAAACCTCGCGGTGAACATCCAAGCTTCACCATTTTGAGCGCCCACGCTTCAACCAAATCTTCAAGCTCGTCGCTGATCTGCGCATACAAAGGCTCGCCCTTGGGAATCCATCTCAACTCTTCTTTCAACTGTCCAAATTTGGAGAAAGTTTGTTTTGTAATGCGTTCCAAAATAGGAACAAGCTCCATAACGCTTTGCTTATCAAAAATTCGCTTCGAAAAAATGGGAATGACCTTGGACATAAGCCGGCACTTTATTCCACTAGCCGCTTTTGTCAAAGCGTTAGTGAAAATGATCTGTTTTTTTCGGAAAACTGCACACCAGCAAAAGAAGCCCCTTTTTCTTTACGGCCCCAAAAAGTACAAAATGGTTTACAAGTCTTTAACCCGTTGATTTCAAATAATATTTTTTATGTATACAAAGGCCGTCGCCTGAAAACACCGATGGAGCCTGATTTTGCCAAATTGTTGCTTGTCAGACAAAAAAAGTTCGAATAAACACGCAACTAATTTTGAGAGTAGCCGATAGCTTGAGCGTTAAGCAAGAAACCAGGTACATGAGGACAAATGCCAAGTAGCATCTCCAAAGCAGACTCACCCCTCCCAGCAGGCCATTTGTATGGTTTTGCCCGCGTTTTGGAGGAGCCAATAGCAGCTTTGGTTGATGGAGCTAGAGAAGTCCGCAGGGCACCTACTGACTACAGCACAAGTAGACTCTTAACCACTCTAAATACTTTAGCAACCGGAAATCCCCCTACAGCGGAAGAAGCCACTAATTTGAGAGCTGTTATTCACACAGTTGAAGCAAGCACCAACGACCACGCAAAAGCGGCTCTGGCACTTCTTCGACATCGCTTTTCCCCTCACCTTCTTTCCTCTCAACTAGTTCCTGATGGAGTTAGTGCCCAGGCATTAACGTTCGATTCTCCAGCTGCCAGTAATTTTCTTACTCCAGAAAATTATAGAAATGCCCTTTGGGAGATGAGAGGTCGTTTCACTACTACCGATCTCATCGCAGAAGCAAAAGGGGTAAGTGATCGCTTTGAAATGCCTTGGAGTGCAAAAGTTCTCTTGCAGCGTTTTGAGCTTCCAGGTTCGCTAGAGGAAGTAAATTGCTTTAAGGCAAACGGCTTAAACTGGTGTCTGTTTCCGCGAAAACTTTCTATTCCCTGGCTAGGAGCAATGTATGGATTGCTTTATGCTTTAAAGATACCATGCATGCAACCCGAATTTTTTGTTCCCAACATCCACACAAACAGAACGGAATATGGTACAGAGAATGATGTTTTCAGAACCGGAGTTGCTCTAGACGTCCCAGGAGGATGGCTACGCTTAGAAAAGCTAAACTCGCTTCTTGAAAAGAATAGGATTAATATTGATCCCACAAGGGCTGCCAACATAGTACTTGCCCTTAAACATGTAGCATACATGCTTCGCAAAAATGGTCTTTGCGCAACGGGATGGGACTTGGCGGTGAACATTGGAGACCAGACCGATAATACACTTGTAAGAATAATTGATCCAAGCAAAATTGAAATTATGAATGCCCGGTCTGCATTTCGCTGTTTCAATCACCCCGATGGCTACAACCCCGAGCCCGACCTCTCAAAATACAGCGCACGCGGTCCGTATATTCCAGATCCGTCTCTGATGCGTTGGGGATTGCTTGCCAGCAAATCCTACCGAAGAGCAGGGGGGCTCATGCAAGAAGTTGTTTCTCATCTTTTAGACAAAGCATATCTTCCTTCTGTTCATAGTGAACAGTATGCAGAGGCACTCGCTTACCATTTTATTATTATGTTAAGCAATTATGAAAACTACGTTTCTTCCCTTGCTGCATATACAAGCGGAGATGAACAAGCGTATTGGCAAAGACACACTGACACCAACGTTGCTATTGAAGTAGAGCATTCTGCAGTGGTTTCCATTTTTGCTGACTATCTTGACCAATTCGGAACGGATGGTCTTGTTGTGTTCGCAGCACTTGTACTTCCTTCTCTTTTAAGAGACTTGCAGAGTGATATCACTAAAACTCGTGAGGTGCTTGCTTCCTTGTATGCTGAATTAAACGAAAAGGAAGGTGATTTTGCTTCTAGCCCCGGAGGCAAAAGCGATTATTGGGAACAATGGTGGACAAACTCAAGAAAAATACCAGGAAGTTCAAATGAGAGTGGCGGTGGAAGTAGCGCTCCACCAGGACCTGGTTTTGGGCTGGGATGTGGTTTTTCAACTCCAAGTTCTGGAAACGTAGCTTCACCTGTCATCTCTGTAGGTGGCGCAGCGAAATTTAGCGGAGCTCTTCCTGTTGGTGGAGCTAATATACTAGGGGCTTCAGCAATGTCTACACGCGTTACCCTTCCTCCTCCCGTGCTAACTCCCCCTATCATTCTCTTATAAGCCCACAAAAATGGGGTTTACTTTCCCATAGAGAAATGGAATGTTTCCGCCTTCATTCTTCATGTTTGGAGTGTTTTATGACAGATCGAGTTCCACTTACACCACAGGGCTACAAAACCTTGCAAGAGCGACTGAAGCATCTTAAGGGCGTTGAACGTCCGCGAAACATTGCTGCTATTGAAGAAGCCAGAAGTCATGGTGATTTGTCCGAAAATGCGGAATATGATGCGGCCAAAGAAGAGCAAGGCATGATCAACTCTCAAATTGTTGATTTAGAAGCCAAAATTGCGCTTGCTGAAATCATCGACCCTTCAAAAATTGATTCGGACAAAATTGTTTTCGGCGCAACGGTTAAGCTTATTGACCTCGATACCGATGAAGAATCTACCTACCAAATTGTGGGTACCCCAGAAGCAGACTTAAACCATGGAAAAATTTCCATCGAATCCCCCATGGCACGCGCACTTATAGGCAAAAGCGAAGGTGACGAAGCCAGAGTAAAAACCCCAAAAGGCATTCGCGAAGTAGAAATTTTGAAAGTGGAATTTAAATAAGGACCGGTGCGAAGTGGTGATTATTTCAAGCCGAAGTAATCCACCAATCCAAGTGACAGTTCTGGCACATACGTAATCACCAACAGGGCGAAAAACAGAACTATCAAAAATGGAAGTGATGCGCGGTACAGTTCTGGAATTTTTTTCTTGAAACGATAGCTGGAAATAAACAGGTTCAGTCCAACGGGTGGAGTTGAGTAACCAATTTCCAAATTGGTGAGAAAAATAATGCCCAAGTGAACAGGATGAACGCCAAATTCTTGTGCAATGGGCAAAATAAGCGGCACCACAATGATAATGGCCGAAAAAATATCCATTAAACATCCCACCACCAGCAAAAAGATATTCAGCACCATCAAGAACATTAGCTTCGACGAAATATATTCTCGCATCAACGCTACAGCCTTCATGGGGATTTGTTCATCCACCAAATAATTGGTAAGGCCAAGAGCGCAACCCAAAATAAGCAAAATACCACCAACAAGCACCATCGATTCAGAAGCGATGCGCGGGAAATCGTAAACAAAACTCAAATCTCTATATGCCAGCAATTCCACCAGCATCACATATACCACGGTAACCGAGGCCGCTTCAAAAGGAGTGAAAACTCCGCCGTAAATACCACCCAACACAATCGCAGGCAGCGGCAACAGCCAAAAAGCCTCTTTTAAGGCTGGCTTCACTTCATCCCACAACGTAGCGGTGAGCAACGTGAGAAGCGTTGGAATAATGGCAATCAAGTCTTGAACAAAAAAGGCGCGAAACGCTGAAAAGCTATCTGCAATGCCATGAAGTGGAAAAAAGTACGCCGCTTTTCCCATGCCTTGCACGAGGCCAAAAAGATTAAGCGGCAAAAGCCACCACCACGATTTTTTCACGATCAGAAAAAAGCGCTCCCACGGAAAAGCCACTCGTTCCACTTTATTTTTTTTGCCCATATAGATTGCATAAAAGGAAAGCAGCAAAATGAAAAAACTTCCCGGCAAAATCCCAGCCAAGAAAAGCGAATCAACATTCACTTTTGCCACAATGGCATACAGAATCAGCGGCAAAGAGGGAGGAAACAGCAAACCCAGACTACCACTGCTTGTGAGAAGACCTAAAGAAAATTTTTCGGAATAGCGATCCTTCATCAACAAGGGATGCAGAATGCCACCAAGTGCAATGATGGTCACGCCAGATGCTCCGGTGAAGGCGGTGAAGAAGGCGCAAGCAATCAGCGAAACAATGGCAAGTCCGCCTGGCATCCATGCAAAATAGGCGCGATACAAACGCACAAAGCGTTCGGGAGATTTTGATTCTGAAAGCAAATAGCCAGCAAAAGTAAAAAGTGGAATTGCCACCAAGGTAGAAGATGAAGTCATGCGATACATCTCACCAATAATAACCGTGAGATTTGTATCAATCGCGGTAAAAAATAAAAGCGCCAAGCCGCCAATGATGATGAACAGCGGAGCTCCGCAGATTGCAGCAAGTAAAAGTCCTATTCCAAGAAGTATCGTCATCGTTTTTTCGCCGTAAAAAGTTAACTGCTAATATACTTTCGCCAATCTCCGGCATAGTGGTGATCACCCACTTTCCAAAGACGGAAAACATCAAGAAGCACTCCAATTGCATATTCCAAAGAAATCATTCCAAAGCCAAAGGGAATGATGGTCTGGATCCACCATAAAGGAAACATTCCAAAAAATTGTTCTCCCATAAAACTTTCATCTATCACAAAAGTATATGCAGCCTTTGCCAGCATGAAAGTAACGAAGCAAGAAAGGCTATCGATAAGAATGCGAAGTACATTTCGAGGCCTATGTGAAAGAGCGCGAGCAAGCACATCAATGGAAATATGTTGTCGATTTCGGGTTCCTAGCATTGCTCCTAAAAAAGCAAGCCAAAGTACGGTGTGACGGGAAACTGTTTCCAAACCTACAATTCCCGAATTGAAGAGATCACGTGAAATAACTTGAACAAGAACCAAACCTCCAAGCGCAAGCAACAAAACAAAAAGCAAGAAAGCTACAAGCTGTGAAAAAACACCATCTACAATACGAAAAAAGGTGAAGAGAAATTTCATACATCCTACTTTCGTAAGGTTTGAAGAAACGCTTTTAACTCCGCAAGCATTTCTTTTGAGTATAATTTCCCAGCTAATTCATCCCAAACATGAATGCATTTTTCTTGAATGCGTTTTAGTTCGACTGGAGAAATAGAAACAAACTTCAACCCTTGTTCCTTCAGAACGTCATAAGATTTTTCGTTATCATTTCGAATGCGGGTGAGTAAAATGTGTGAATATTTTTGTGCTGTTTTTTCTAAAATACTTCTATCGGCCGAGCTCAACATTTTGTAAGCATCGTTCGCAATAAGAATTCCACCACTTGCGTGCGTGAGCTTTACATCAGAAACATATTTCACCCGCGAAGACCACTGCAAGGCAAGCACTGCAAGCGGCGTGGAGTAAACCGCATCAACCAAATTTGTTTGGAGGGAAGTGTACACATCGGGAAGAGCAAGAGGAATAGGAGTAATACCAACTTCTTTGTAAAGCGCTTCTACCAAAGGATCGCCGTCCCACGCCCACCACTTCATCCCCTTCATATCTTCAAGCGAGTTGACGGGTTTGTTTGAAAAGACATGCACAAAACCAGTTTCGTTCCATGCCAAAAGCGTGAAACCTCTTTTTTTAAATCCAGCTTCTAACTTTGGCTGAAATGCTGTGCTTATTTTATCTATTTCTTCATACGTTTGAGCCAAGAAAGGAAGTTCCAATATTCTCATTTCAGGATTCACGACACCAAGACCAAGACCTGTAAATGCAGACAAGTGCACTTGACCATAGCGCATTTTGCGAATCACATCTCGCTCATCGCCCATCACACCGCCAAAATAAAATTTAAATTTTACTCTGCCTTGTGTAAGTTGAGTAAGTTCTTTATCCCAATCATGCATCACCTTCGCCCAAGTGGATCCTTCGGGAGCCAAAAGAGCTAGCTTCAATTCTGTAGCAGCTTGAAGTGAAGGCGCAGAAAAACTCGAAGCGAAGATTATAAGAAGGAAAAGAAAAAAACTTTTTTTGAAAAATGTTTTCATAAAAACTCCAAGGTTCAATCATGTTACTAAAAAAACTGATCCACTTTTTGCAGTAAAATAGCTGCTCTTCTTTTTGCTAATTTATTTGCCAAAACTTGAGATGCCAAAGCTTGATCATCCGCAAACACAACCTCATTAAGGATTTGCTGATACAGCGCTTTATCTTGTATTTGAACAGCATAGTATTGTGCATATAAAACTTTATGCATTAAATAATAGGGTTCTTGCTTAAAAGTTGTCTCAAATATTTTTTTTGCTTCTTCTGCATTTCCGCCAAGCAATTGTGGTTTTGAAGCATGAAGCACAGCTCTGAAAGCAAGCGCAGAAGAAAAATAGTAATTGGCATCGAGTTGCAACACACGATCCAACATAGCTGTCACTTTGGGAAGAGCTGCAATTGCAAAGGGATCGTCACGATTTAAATTTACATTGCTAGCCCAACAAAAACTGGTCCAAAAAAGAAGCGGCACATCTTTTTTTCCAAAGCTCTGCAATGCATGTTCAAAATCTGAAAGAGGAAGCTTGAGCGCTTTTCGAAAAGATTTTTTTTGAGAAAGAGTTGCCAAACCATATTGCTTTCCTTTTTCGTAAAAGCGTTTTGCTCGCTCTTGTGAAAGTTCATAAGCAGCAGATTCTTTTTTTAACTGAAGCAAATCTTCTTCAAAAAAACCAAACGCATATTGGCCATACGATTTTGCAAGTAAGGTCGCTGTGGTTTTATGGGTTGGATTTTCATGCGCAAACACTTCAAGCATGGTGAGCATGGGCAAAATATTTTTGCGCGAAAGTTCTGGATCTTGCGATTGCTCCAGCACCGGCTGGCCATCCCATGCAATACTGCTCATGGTAGACGTTGCAGCATTTTTCAAACTGCACGCTGAGGCCATGCACACGAGAAGACAAAGCAAAAGTGGAGATTTTTTTTTCATATACACAACGTCCAAAACAACGTTCAAAAAAAAGAAAGAGACTTTTAAAAATGATCGAAAAGAACGATCACCCAAGGCCTCTTTTAAAGGGAACCCCCTAGCAACAAAACCAACAAAGCGCAAGCAATCCCCTTGACGCACTGCGTTTTGGAAAATGTCTCTCAAGAAGGAAAATGTTAGTCGAGATGTCTTCTGAACACTCTCTGTTCGTTCGGCGTAGTTCTCTCTTCAAACACAACCAACATATTTACCACTTCACCTGTGTATCGACTGATTGGAAATGCATCTAAATGCACACAACATTTTTTTACCCCTGCGCCATCTTCGTCGGGAAGCATGAAGCACCATTCTCTGTCTTCGATGCGCGCTTTATGGTCAATCACTTCTCCCAATAAACTTTTTACTTCTTCTGGAATTTTGAGATCCCTCACATCTTTTCCTGCTACTTGCTGAGAAGTAAGTCCAAACACGCGATAAGAAGCTGCGTTTAAAAAGAGAATTTCTCCTTCAACATTGATAAGCACGACCGCCGCATCCACAATGTTGGCAAGGGTTTCAAAGCGACGATGCATGAATTGAATTTTTTTCGTTTTCATGTCGTCCAGCTCTTCAATTTGAAACATCAAGCTGTTAAAAGATCGGACCATTTCATTTATTTCACCTTCACCCGTTACCGGCAAACGAACTGAAAGGTTTCCCGCTTGCGCTTCATTAAAAGCTGCAAACATTTTTCGAAATGGCCACACCACACGAATGGGAGTTAAAAACGCAAGCGCAATTCCACCACCCGCAACTAAAATAAGAATGAGAATAAGATTTCGTTGTGTTCGTTCTAAAAGAAGTTGAATTTCGCCACGATAAGCTTGCAATTCGTGATAACGGCTATTGATGATGGCACCTATGTTTCCGCGGATGCTATCAACTAACTTTATTCCATTTTCTTCAAAATATCGATCGGACTCTTCTGGTTTTTGCTGTAACGAACGAATGGCACCAAGGTAAGCTTCGGCTTCTTCAATAGATTTTTTATATCGCTCTATATTTTTTTCTGAAATGGCTGCTTGCTTTGCATCGGTAACGGTCTCTTTTAAAAAAGCGAGTTTTTCTGTGAACTGCTCATTCATTTTGTGGAGCGAAAGATTTTTATCATTTAGTGCTTTGGCTAAATCTTCGAAGCCATCGCGAGAAACTTCACTTGCTTGCAACGCATTAAAATGTTGTGAAAGCGTAAAACGCAATTCTTTGTCGAGACGTTGAAGATAATAAAGTGACACACCACCAATGATAAGCACCAAAGCAAGGGCTTGAACAAACGCAATGTGCAAGCGTTTCTGAAGGCCTATCATTCTGCACCTCCTTCAAGAAAGACGTCGATGTCGTGATCGGAGCCCGCAAGAATAAGGATATGCCCTTCTTCCATTTTTTCATCTGCTTGTGGCACACTATTAATTACTGTTTTAATCACGCTTTTTCCTTCTTCGTTTACTTCGGTAACACGTCGTTGAAGAGCCACTAAATTAAGTTGATGTCGTTCGCGCAATTTTGCCTCTTTGATGGTCAGTCCAACCAAAGAATGTGGCGTTCGAATTTCTACAAGTGAAAATCCTTCGGCAAATTGTTTTCTGTCCATAATATGCGGCGCAATAAGAGTACGCGCAATCTGTTGCCCCATTTGTTTTTCCACGGGAATAACACGACTAGCGCCCACCTCTTCCAAAACAATGGAGTGATTGTCATCAAGAGAGCGAACAATAATGCGAGACAAACCCAGGCGACGTAAAAGCAAGGTGGCAAGGATACTTGCCGACATCTCACCAATGGCAACAACAGCTGCATCCACTTCTGGAATTCCAATTGAGCGCAACGTTAATTCGTCTGTAGCATCTGCGATGATAGCTTGAGCCACTTTATCTTTTATGGTTTCTACCAATGTTTCATCGCGATCAATTGCAATAACTTCGGCTCCTAGCTGCGTGAGTGAAATTGCAACAGAACGACCAAACGTTCCAAGACCAATTACTGCTACTTGCATAAGAACCTCGTATCAGAAAAACAAAACGTACTTCGCGAGTGTTCGCTTCACGCTCTGGAATGATGAGTTGCTTATCCAATCATCACTTTACCTTCGGGATATTTGTATCGCACAAGCTTTGGTGTTCCACTTAACACAAGTGCCAAGGTGACGGGACCAATTCTTCCCAAATACATGAGAATGGTTATAAAAAATTTCCCAAGCCCCGTCAAATGAGGAGTGAGTCCCAAGCTAAGCCCTACCGTGCCAAACGCAGAGAAAACTTCAAAGAGCACAACTCGAAAACTTGCCTCTTCAGTAATGAAGAGGATGATGCAAAAAACAAAAACAAGCGCGAGTGAAAGCATCGTGATACTTACTGCTTTCAAAATGAGTTCTTGCGGAATTGTTCTTCCGGCATACTCAACGTTTTCTCTTCCCTTCATCAGCGCCTTCAACGATTGAAACAAAATACCAAACGTACTTGTTTTTACTCCACCACCTGTCGAACCTGGCGACGCACCCACAAACATCAAAAAATAAAGCACTATGATGGAAGCACTTCCAAATGTGGAAAGATCAATGGCGTTAAAACCAGCAGTTCTTGCCATCGCCGAATGAAAAAAGGACTGAAGAAAACGCTGTGGTATTGTTGATCCATGAAAAGCGTGGCTGAATTCCGTAAAAAAGAAAAAGAAAGTACCCCCGGCAAGCAGTGCAAGTGTGGTTGAAACTACAAGGCGTGCATGCAAACCTCTTGGAAGTCTAAACGCAAGCAACGGACCAAGGATAGTGAAGCCCAAACCTCCAAGAATAACCAACGATGATACTGTACCCAAAACCAAAAAATTGTGATCGTAACTCATCAAGCTGTCGCTAAATAACGAAAATCCCGCATTGCAAAATGCTGAAACAGAATGAAAAAATCCATACAATAACGCTTCTCTCCATGTTTCCATATTTGGCTTCAACGCCATAGCAATCAAGACGCCACCAATGAGTTCGATAAGAAATGTTCCGCGAATAATACGTCGCATCAAATGTGAAAGCTCCTCAAATGATCGCTGGTCTAAGGCTTCACGCATGGTGCTTTTGGAAACGATGCTGATATCTTGCCGGACAATAAGTGCTATCGCGGTTGAGATGGTCATAATGCCAAGGCCACCCACCTGAATCAGCGCAAGAATCACTGCTTTTCCGAAGGGCGAAAAAAAAGTTGCCGTATCTTGAACAATAAGACCCGTAACACATACAGCTGAAGTCGCTGTGAACAGTGCATCTAAAATGGAAAGGGGTTCACCGGTAGCTGATGCAAGGGGAAGAAGCAACAAAAGCGTTCCAACAAGAATAGCCAGAAAAAAACTTACCGCCAAAATTCTTGCCGGTTCGTTTGTAATTTTTTTTGCAAAACTTCGGGATAATTTCATATTCGTTTTACGTTCTTGGTGAATTTCTTACGTAATAACAAATCGCGTGAGAGAAAAACATCAAATCACCACTAAAATTCCAACATCGTGGTAAGCCTTGCCATCCACGCAATATTTGCTTTGTCTGCTGGGATAGCACTTACAATTGCACCGGGATCAGTTAAGTTTACTTCGATATCGTAGGCTTTTCCTGGCAACAACACTCCAAGGTCCAGAGCTGTGTAAAGGTTTTCTAAAAATTGTGCTTCAAGTGAAATATCAGCTTCAACTCCGTACCAACGTCTCCACATGCTCGAAGTTTTTTCACTGATGACTGGTAAGTTTGCCGTTCCCGTTAAGGCGGCGAAGTCGACATTCACATTCTTTTTGTGAGCCCAAGCTGTTGTGACTTTTCCTCCAATTTTCCACCAACGTTTTTTGGGCAATGTGAACTTGTGTTTGTAGCCCGCTGACAGATAAAGCGCGTTATTGATGTAGTTGCCGGTGATGGGTTTTCCGCCAACAAGATTTGCACCTGTTGTGACATCATACAGTGTTGGGCTTGTTCCCAGAGGAATATTGAACATCAAGTTTGCAATTTGATAGTCTGGACGAAATCCAAGTTGCGTAATTTTTGAAGAAAGAATGCGTTGATCACCTTGAGCAAAACCTGTTTTCACATTCCACTCGCCACCAAATTTATATTCGGCACCAGCTTCCAATGCTGCCATCACCACTTGAATATCTTGACCTGCGGGAAGACAGATAATGCCACCACTTCCGCAAGTGTTGCCGGCAGCTGCAGCTCCGATACCCTCAAAAGCAATCCCATCAACAGCAAGCCCAGTTGTCACTTTTCCACCAACAAAAATACCTTCGGCTTTTACATAAACATTTCCGTATTTGTATTTTCCGTACAGATCTCCGAAGTAAAGATTGGTATTACCATCAATGCCCGATGCTACCGAGTTTCCCGCTGCATCGGTAACTGTTATCGTAGTTGCACCACTGTTTCCAGTTCTGCGACGATATCCACCAAGTACGCCTAGTTGCATATTGTCTTGCTCATACAAAACAAAGGCGCCCCACTGGTTGGCGTCTTCTGAATTGCTTTTTACTTGGCCATCTAGACCATCGGTGCGCGGATCGAACTGCGCTTCGAAAGGAATATCCCACGCAAGGCCTGTGCTGATGGAACCTGGGCCGCCAAGATCGTATTGAACAAGCCAAGCGATGCGATCTTGCATATCGCCAAAATCACTTTGACGTTCTTTTCCATCATTTTGAAAAATACCAAGCCCCCAATGCGAAGGCTGACGACCAATGCGAAACAAACCAATGGGCGAAAGAATATCAGCCCATACAGCGCGCACATTGATAGAGCCATTTTGTCCAGCTGTTCCACCCGTTACATAAAACGAACCAGCACCCGGCGGAAACGTAAGCGTACCAATAGCTGGAGCCAGCACGTTGAGTTCTTGTGTGTTGCTACTGCCAAAGGTAACGTTATCGAGCACATCAAAAATACTGTGCAAGGCCACATGATCATTTAATTTAAAGTGTGGCTCGAGGCGAAGGCGCATTTGATTGTACGAAATATAACCAAAGCGATCATTCGAATTTGGAATAGCTGAATTCGGCGACTGCAAATCAAAATCGTGGCCATTAACAACACGATTTCGATAATATCCATGAATGGAAAAATCTGAAGCAACTGCCGTGGAAGAAAAAAGAAGCAAAGAGAGAAAAGAAAAAAGAAGTATGTTTTTTTTCATGCGATCAATCTTGTGTGAAGTGAAAATTAAGTTTAGCAACGGTGCGATTTTGTATCACGCAGATAAAAACCCTGCAACTTTAATTCTGTAAGAGAGGCTTTATTCATCCTCTTTTGAAATTAAAAAGCGGCGTTAGAAAGCCGCTTTTTTTTCTCCTTCAACATGAGATTTGCTTTGAGAGAAAACAAAAAAAAGAAATCAAGAAGCTTTCGTGTGCAAAGCGCCTGAATATAACTGTTGGCGAAGTTCTTTCAACACATCCTGTTCGCTCAGTTGAGGGTTGCGCGATCTAATACCAGCCAGGATGAGTGCACGACTCAGCTTGACGAGTTGTAAACCTTTTACAAAACGCTCTTCCATCGTAAGCTTTCTCCACAGTTCATCATAACGCTTCTGCACTTCAGGATTCGTATCTGATTTCTTCATAGAGTTTTTCCAGTCTTGCTTCGAAACCTTTTTGCTTTGCCCACTTTCAAGATACACTTTGTCTATAGCATACCCCAAAGCAAACAAAAAAAAGGCAGCTCGGAGTGAGCTGCCTTTTTGAATTGTGTATCTACTGCAAAAAGCGTGGGAGCAACTGCTTACATCATGCCGCCCATGCCTCCCATACCACCCATTCCGCCCATGCCGCCAGCAGATGGAGAATCTTTTTTGTCTTCAGGCTTATCAGCAACCATGGCTTCAGTTGTGATCATCAAGCCTGCAACGCTTGCTGCGTTTTGAAGCGCAGTACGAACCACTTTCGTTGGATCGATAACACCAGCTGCGAAAAGATCTTCGAACTCACCTTTGTAAGCGTTGAAGCCTTCGCCGCCTTTGCCTTCTTTAATGCGGTTTACAATCACAGCGCCTTCAAGGCCTGCGTTTTGTGAAATGCAACGAGCTGGAGCTTCAAGCGCTTTGCGAATAATGCCAACGCCCCAAGCTTCTTCATCAGCTGCTTTCACTTTATCAAGTGCACAGCTGCAACGGATAAGAGCAACGCCGCCTCCTGGCACAATACCTTCTTCAACAGCTGCGCGTGTTGCATGAAGCGCATCTTCAACGCGAGCTTTTTTCTCTTTCATTTCAGTTTCAGTTGCAGCACCAACATTGATGACTGCTACGCCACCAGAAAGTTTTGCAAGGCGCTCTTGAAGTTTTTCGCGATCGTAATCAGAGCTTGTTGCTTCAACTTGATTTCTGATTTGGTTGATGCGGCCTTCGATAGCAGAAATTTCACCAGCACCATCAACGATGGTAGTGTTTTCTTTGTCGATGGTAACGCGTTTTGCGCGGCCAAGTTGATCGATAGTAAGGGTATCAAGTTTAATTCCAAGATCATCAGAAACGAACTGACCACCAGTTAAGCAAGCGATATCTTCAAGCATTGCTTTTCTTCTGTCGCCAAAGCCAGGAGCTTTAACAGCAGCAACGTTAAGCGTGCCACGAAGTTTGTTCACTACAAGAGTTGCAAGCGCTTCGCCTTCAACATCTTCGGCAATAATAACAAGTGGACGACCAGATTTTGCAACTTGCTCAAGCACGGGAAGAAGATCTTTCATACTTGAAACTTTTTTCTCATAAATAAGAATGAACGCATCTTCAAGAACAGCTTCCATGCGTTCTGGATCAGTTACGAAGTATGGAGAAAGGTAACCGCGATCGAACTGCATTCCTTCTACTACTTCCAAGGTTGTTTCCATTCCTTTTGCTTCTTCAACAGTGATCACACCTTCTTTGCCCACTTTTTCCATAGCTTCTGCAATGATGTCACCGATGGTAGAATCGTTGTTCGCAGAAATAGTTCCTACTTGAGCAATTTCTTTGTGGTCTTTAGTTGGTTTTGAAAGTGTTTTCAATTCAGTAACTACAGCTTCAACCGCAAGGTCAATTCCGCGTTTAAGCGACATTGGGTTGTGACCAGCTGCAACAAGGCGTTGGCCTTCTGTGTAGATAGCTTGCGCCAAAACCGTTGCTGTTGTGGTTCCGTCTCCGGCGATGTCTGAAGTTTTTGAAGAAACTTCTTTCACCATTTGAGCGCCCATGTTTTCGAAATGATCAGAAAGCTCGATGTCTTTTGCAACTGAAACACCGTCTTTTGTGATAGTTGGGCTACCAAATGATTTTTGAAGAATTACGTTACGACCTTTTGGTCCAAGAGTAACCTTTACTGCATTCGCAAGAGTGTTTACACCTTTAAGGATTTTTTCTCTCGCCTCTTGGCTGAAAATAATATCTTTTGCCATGATTGAACTCCTTGTTAAAATTCTAGTTAGTCTGCTCGAGTGAGCAAAAATTATCCAACAATACCCAAAATATCATCTTCACGCATGATGATGAAATCTTCTCCGTCTACTTTCACTTCTGTTCCAGCGTATTTTGAGAACAAGATACGGTCGCCACTTTTCACTTCAAGTGGTTGAATTTTTCCGGAGTCGAGAATTTTTCCGTTTCCAACTGAAACAACTTCACCTTCTTGCGGCTTTTCTTTAGCAGAATCTGGAATGATGATCCCGCCTTTGGTTTTTTCTTCTTCAGATACACGCTTTACGAGTAAGCGATCTTGAAGAGGACGAAACTTTGGTGTACTCATGAAACCCTCCTTGTTAAAACAGCTTGTGGTTAAAAAAATGTTATTTTTTAGAAGTTTAGACATTTGGCACTCATCGAATGAGAGTGCTAACAGCTCAAACCAGGCTCACATATAATGCCATTCCTTCACTTGTCAAGAGATGGATGTTCATTTTTTGAATTCTCTCACAAAATTCTCCCGAACCAGGCCTGCGTTATGAGGAAGCAACCTTTTTCGAAACCTGCCGAAGAGTGATTGCGTGCGTCATAACGGCAGCGCAGTGCATCTTGCACTCTGGTGGGCTTTCGCTAGAAGAGCACGCTGCAAAAACTTCCTTATCTGGTGAAGGAGAAATGTAGGATCATCAGGAGGGACATCAAAGGATACTGTTTGAAGAATTTTACCATCACCAGCAAATCAGCCATAGTTGGCATTTTCCTGTTCACCACTCTTTTCTGCATCGCTTGCAGCCAAAGTGCGCAGCAGCACATTCCATTCATCCCCGAGTCTGAAACAGCGCCGCAAAGCGAGAGCCCACAAGCGCCGAGCTCAGACTTGGTAGCTACACTTTCCGATCAAGTAGGCGTTGAACGCATCACCTACCATATTGGGCCCATCAACCTCACCAGCAAAGAAAAATCTTACGAACAGGCTGAAGCCTTCAGCCAAATGAACTTCAAGCTCGATCATCCCATGTGGGTCTTGGGATTCGAACCAAAAGTGGTCACGGGCACTGGCGAAGAACTGCCAGCCCAACTGCTAAAACGCGTGAGCCTCATCAACAAACATGAAGACAACATTCTGTGTAAGGGGAAAAATGAAGGGAATACCTTTGCTGTTGCCAACAGTTTGCTCACCAAGGTCAACTTCCCCAAAGGCTACGGCTACCCACTTTTGCCGTCGGACCCCATTGAAGTGAATGCACATATGGAAAATAATTTGGATCAAGATTTTTATGATGTTTATGTTGAAATCACCCTCGTCACAAAACCGCTAAGCGAGTTTGGCACAGTAAAAGACCTCACCCCTCTTTTTCTCAACTTCGACCCTTGCAACGACGGCACACTGGATATCACGCCCGAAAGCTTGGATGAAAAAACGGCAAGCTATGAACTTCCGCTGAAGGCCAAGTTGGTGTTTGCGCATGCAGTGATTGACGATTACGGCGTCTCGTTAGAACTGCTGAAAAATCAAAGCAATGATGCTGTGTGGGAAGCCGATGCCGATTTGGATGCAGACTCGCACATCATCAACATCGAAAACAATCCCTTCGAAGATCCACAAGGCACAAACTTCAAAAGCGGTGACGAAATCACCTTGGGCGTCACCTACAACAACTCATCAGACCAATGGCTCTACGACAGCAACGCCGCAGCCATGCTGTATTTCTCGGTGGAATAGTTTTTTGGTGCAATGACTTTATCTCCTCTCCCTGAGGGAGAGGATTAAGGTGAGGGTGACAATTCACGTTGTCCTCTTTCCTCCAGAGGCGGAAAGAGCCAGCAAATCTCCTTCAGCCTTTCTGTATTTTCTCTTGAAGTAAGCTTCATTTTACTGAAAAAAGGAATAAGCAACTTTTTCATACATCCGTCGATAAACAATCTAGAAATGGCAACACTTCCCATACAACTTCGCCTCCCTTTTTCAGGGCAAATAACAGGAAGCAGCGCTGCACCGCACACAGCACTTGCCACTCCTCAAACTCCAACAATCCAAAAAAAGATTGGACACTGGCTCGTTCCAACTGGAAACGATGAATTTCTCTTGCCAAACGAGCTCCATCCTCTTCAAGCTCGTCCCATTTTATCTCAAGCACCTCATGGTGCCATCGTGTCTGTAGGAAGTGAACGTTTACTTTTTCATGCACTCCAAATGCCTTCTGTAACACATATTCTTGGAGTTGATTATTCACCTTCAATTGTTCGCTTTCACCGTATTAACAATGCTCTCCTACGAACTTATGATAGTTGCGACAACTATATGCAGGCCAGAACATGCGATAACTACGAAGTTTGGAGAAATCATTTCACCTCAGGAAATCTCACTCATGATGAGTATCTCGCAGTAAGTGATAAAGAGACATTTAAATGGTGGTCTCAAGTTATAGGACCAAACAAAGCTTGGAATTATGTTTATGAAAAAGCTGAAGAAGCCAACTCACCTTTTTACGGTGTACAGTACATGGGGGACGCTAAGCTCTTTTCGCAAGTAGCATCGCTCGCACAAAGAGGTGCTTACACTGCCATGTGCATTGATCTTGGAGAAGCTGCTGCGCTTGAACAATTAGCCACAAATGTTCAGCAAAACTTTGAGCCGATTAGTGTGTTTGATTTAAGCAATGCTTGGCAAGATGAGTTTCCAAACAGTTACCTTGGCGTCTTAAAAACTGCCACTCTTCTGGAAAGCATTATCCCACTTATGCATGTTCACGGCTTAATACTGTTCACAATGGGAACACGCTTATCTTTCAACATTACCAGAATGGTCTATGTTGGTTTTCGGGTACAAGCACTTCATCAAATGCTGGGGAAGAGTGACACTTGGACCGGGAAAAAATATACAATGCAGCATGTCGTTATTCGCATGGCTGATATAATCAAAAGACAACTCACATTGGCAAACCAAAATAAACTCTGTTGCATGGATGGTATTGTAGTCGATGAAATGTAAGCAAGGTGTGAGGCAAAATAAATTTCACAAATATGTTTAGCCACGAAATGACAAAAAAACACTCCCCCTCGCCTCACTCCTCTACCCTCTAGGAGAGGAAGAAAATCAAAGGCATCATTACACCAAACAAACTGAATCTCAGCCTCAGCAACACCTTTTGCTACTAGGGTCAATGTTGAGTTTTAATACCGCCGCACACATCACGTCGCCACCGCATCACGCACATGACGAGTATTGCAAGACCACCAATTGTCGACATAATCCACCACCAACCAACAACTGGCCAACCGTACTGCACAACACCACCCAAGTAGTGAATCCCACCGTATGCGGCACCGGCACGCGCAACAGCAGCCATGGTGTGATTGATACTCTGCAAATATGCATGAAGTGTTTCGTGTGTATCAGTACTAATGAGATAATCGATGTAAGGAAAGATGAACATCTCTCCCAAGGTAACACATAACAACGCCGGTAAGAGCGTATAAACATTCCAATAGACGGCAAAACACATCATACCCAATGTCATACAGATAAGTCCGAACAACAAACCACTATCACGCCATCGTGAATGCAGTATGGTAAAAAGTATGCGTACACGCTGTTGACCAAGAACGATGATCAATGCATTCAACGAAAGAACAATGCCTACATACGATGGAAGCACTAATGTCTGCTCAAAATAGAGTGGGACGAGTTCAAAAATTTGTAAAAAAAGAAAGACTGCAATACACGATATCCCAATTAAACCAAATCCTCTTCGCACTCCATAGCTATCACCATCATCCCAGATATTGCGAAAACACTCTCTCCACGTAATACCAGAGGCAACTCCTGGCGTTCGCTCTAGCATCCACTTAGCCATGCCAGCGGCAATAACAATACAAGCAGCTGTACCCAACACCACCCACCGCGGAGCATATTCATACGGCAGATAAAATGCCACAGCAGTGCCGATGGCAGTGCCAGCATTAATCCCAATATACATAGCGGTAAATCCCGACATACGGAATTCTACCGGCAAGCGATTCACATAGCCACGACTGGCAACACCAGTAATGGAAAACCCAATCCCAGCAAAAGCCAAAGCTCCCACCACACCAAAAAATGCCGTACTCCATGCAACAATGAACAAACCAATCGCACCCATTATATAACCAATAACTTGGCTTCGCTGATAACCGATTCGTTCCACCCACGGTGTCACGACAATAGATAGACCACGCTCAGAAAATCCGTAGACAGCTACAGCTAATGCCACTTCGGACAATGAATAGGCATATGGTGCGCGCTGTAGTAAAATCGCCAAGATCGGCATCAAAAGATAATAGCCAACGTAATAAATAAAACGTGAAATGTAGACGCCGCGAATGTGTTGAGTTGATGTCGCTGTCATTTATGACATTCATCTTTCTGTGCCGTCGTATTCAATTGTCGATGCTGATACTGCTGCACCGCGTTCCCACATTGTACATTTCGATTGGCTGTGTTGTATTCGTCAATGTACTCAGAAAATTGCGGAACGATCTGTGCGCCGATATCGATATGCGCGCGCAATTTTTCCACAGTGCTTAATCCTTGTGGATCGCTCCGTAATGCCAACATATAAAATACCACCGCATCCTGCGATCTCCCCAAATGTTCTAAACATTGGGCATGCATAAATGCCGCTACCGCTTGGCCCGGTTGCCCAATTGCAAAGGCGCGCAGATATGATGCCGCCGCAGCTTCGATCTCACGCCGCTCTATCTGTACCTGCCCAAGATGCAAGTGCAAACGCGGATCATTCGGACAAAGAGCAACGAGTTCCATGGATTTTGCTAATGCCATATCGAGATCACCAAGCCATAAAGCCTCTTTGGTACGACTTTCCAAAACCGGATGCAACATCTCCTTCGCAGCAATGTGATAGAAATCAAAATCAGGATCGTCGGCGAACTCATGTTCAACATGCACAATCAACTCACGGGCGTAATGTTCAGCCTGCTCCATGACCGCATGAACTGCATCACGATCGTTACGCATTTGGGGAATAAAGCCATAGACGCGATAGTAGCGACTCAAAAAACGGAGACGATCCACAGAGTTGATCTGCAATCTATCCGTATCTAAAATCTCCCAGTGGCGTTTACACCACTGATCAGCAACCTCCACATTATGAGCATGTTTGATATTCGCGATGATCATTTGATAGGATGCGTGCAAGGCAATCAAGCTATCACGTGGTGCACGCTCATAAATTTGCATAAACGGATCAAACGAAAAGTCTTCGATAGCATTGGCACCCCAAAGACTGTGCTGCGCCATGGAAGTCCAATACATAATCTCATATGACGCCACAATAGGCTGCGCATGGTCCGTTGCGCTTCCCAGTTGGTAGGCCACATCGTACAAACACAACTTACTCAAAAGCTGCAGTAGCAACGATTGTTGTGGCCGCTCTAATATTGAGTAACTGCTGACGGCATTTTGTAACGCTTCCCATTGCAGTGTATGCCAAGTTTTCGGTATGCGTAACGGATCATCGCTGATATATTCGCCAAATCCTGCAGCTACAAATAAATCACGGCGAAATGTTTGCGGCAACACTGACTGGATTAATGGCAGTGTTTTTTCAGCAAACAAATTGTCATACGCTATCAAAGGTGCAAAGGCATGAAATGGCGCGTTGGCTGGCACCTGACTTAAATTGAGATACGACTGACAAAGCCAGCCGGTATAATTGCATAACATAACATTCTCCTTTTCATGACAAAGTAAAAGGGGCAACCACCCAGCAGTCGCCCCCTCACCGTTAGAAACGGATCGTAATATGATCTCGCGTATCTGCCGTTATGTAGCGTGTAAACATAACATCACCCCCTTTCATGTGATAATCAGTGTTACAACCATCATGCCAACACATACAATCGTCTAAGATATTGAAATCATGTCAGCCACAATAGGAGTGATCCGCATTTCTGTAGTAAAGCTGTTCTGTTTTACGAATTTCAGAACGTCGATATTGGAGGAGGGATGACAAAAAGAATGAAGCAAAGAGATCGACACTTCATTTCACTCATTCACAATGGGCATAGTGACAAACAAGCATTGCCTTCTTACACCACTTGAATCTCAGCCTCGGTAACACCTTTTGCTACGAGGGCTTCAATATTGAGTTTTGCTTCTGCCCGCTGAAGTTCACCTGGCCTGGTTTTGGTGGCGGGTTTGTCTGGCATGAGGTAGCTGCAGCAGTCGTCGTGCGGTTCGCATGAGGTGTCGTAGGTGCCTATTTTTTTGGCTTCATCGATAATTTCTTGTTTGTCCATTCCAATCAGCGGACGAAGCATGGGCATGCTAATCACTTCTTCGATGTGTGCCAAGTTGCTTAAGGTTTGCGACGCCACTTGCGAAAGCACTTCGCCCGAAACAAGGGCAAGCGCCCTCTTCTGCTGCGCCAGCTTTTCTGCAATGCGCAACATAAAACGCCGATACAACAGCACGCGATATTCTTCGGCCGAAGCCTTGATGATGGCTTGCTGAATTTCGCCAAAAGGAACAATGGCAATTTCTGCTTTGCAACGATCGCGACAAACGATTTCGGCAAGGTCTAACACTTTTTCCACCGAAGCGCGGCTAGTAAATGGTGCAGAATGAAAGTGAATAAAAAACGGTTCACATCCGCGGCGCATCATTCTAAAACTTGCAAGTGGCGAATCAATT
This sequence comes from Deltaproteobacteria bacterium CG11_big_fil_rev_8_21_14_0_20_42_23, assembly GCA_002796345.1. Classification (NCBI taxonomy): domain Bacteria; class Deltaproteobacteria; species Deltaproteobacteria bacterium CG11_big_fil_rev_8_21_14_0_20_42_23. The sequence continues at coordinate 31,855 of PCXC01000060.1, forward strand.
CCGCCCGAAAGCAAACAGGCAAGTTTCCCCGCAGAAGCAAGTGGCAAGCCACCTGCAGCCTGAAGCCTTTCGGTTGAAACATAAGCTTCGCCATTTTGCAGTTCGATGGAAAGTTCCAAAGCTGGATGTTTCAAATCTACTTTCCATCCTTTTGTTTCCACCACGCGCGCGCCAATTTCGCGGCTAAGCTCTTCCGACTTCATCGGGAAACGTTTGTCCGCCCTTTTCGTTCGCACACAAAAACTTGTTGGTGATTCGCTTGGCAATAAGCTTTCGCATGTTTTCCAAATGGCTTCCAAGGTGAATTCTGTTTTTACGGCAAGCGCCATGTTGGAAAGTCCAAAGACGCGCTGCAGTTTTTGCATCGCAAACTGCGCATCAAACCCTTGCGGCAGATCCACACACAACCTGCCAAACAATTTGCGCAGCTTCAGCACTTCGGCATCGCGACCAAGCGCAAAACGAATGTTGCGCGCAACCTGATCTTCAAACATGCCACGGTTTTTCCCCTTCAAGCATAACTCGCCGTAGTGCAAAACAATGGTGCGATGATTCTCCATAAATGCTTCCTCTCAAAAATGAAGCTGTCGTGTGCTGCGTTCACCCCAAGTTGTCAAGCCAACTTGTGAAGAAGCTCGCCCAAATTTACCAGAAAGTGCCTGGCACTTTTTGGTGAATGAAAAAAAATTCTAACGCTGCAAAGTGCTAAACTTGAGAAACAAAAGCCTTTTTTTTCAGCTGTACACAAGACGGAACACGGACGCAAAAAATCCTTTGACACCACTATATATAGTGGTAATAGTCCGTAGATAGGCACAATATGTTGTGGATAAAACAGATGAAAACTTGGGGATAAAGATGTAAGTAGCTAAAAACAAAATTGTTTTCACAGCTTCTTTATCCACAAGCCTTAAAATACTGCTTCACTCACAAAAAAAAGACCTGTTATACGACTTTAAAACTACTCCGAAGCCTGCTGCTAAAATGCTTCTGCACGTGAAAAGCCTTTGAGCACACTGCTTCGGAATCACGAAAACTGGGGGAATCATGGCAACAAAAGAAAGCGCACTCAAAAAACCACGCGGCAAAAAAAAGGGGGAAGTACGAGCCGTAAAAAAGGGAATCAGTTTTTCTCGTTTTTTCACTCGTCCCGGCATCAATCCTCTTGAAGAATTAAAGTATTCCAAGCGCTCTTCTTTAATTACCAATCCCGACGGCTCGGTTGTGTTCAAAATGGACGACGCCGAAGTTCCCGAAACCTGGTCGCAACTTGCAACCGATATTTTAGTTTCGAAATATTTCCGCAAACGCGGCGTTCCTGGAAAAGGATATGAGTCCTCCGCAAAACAAGTGGTGACACGCATTGCACGCTCCATCAGAAAAGCTGGTGAGGAACTGGAAAATTATTTCGCCACCAAAGAAGATGCCGATATTTTTGAAGCAGAACTCACGCACATGCTCATCACGCAGAAGGGCGCCTTCAACTCGCCGGTGTGGTTTAACTGCGGACTCTCCCAAGAATATGGCATCGAAGGCAGCGGCGGCAATTGGTTTTGGGATCAGCAAAGCAACGCCATGGCGCAAACAGCCGATGCCTACAGCCATCCACAATGCTCTGCTTGTTTTATTCAATCAGTCAACGATGACCTCATGTCTATTTTTGATCTCGTGAAAAACGAAGCGCGTCTTTTCAAATTTGGATCAGGAACCGGAACAAACTTTTCGCGCATTAGATCTCGTCACGAAAAACTTTCTGGCGGTGGAACTTCATCTGGTTTGATGTCTTTCCTCGAAGTTCTAGATCGCGGAGCTGGCGCAACCAAATCTGGCGGAACCACGCGCCGTGCGGCCAAGATGGTATGCCTCGATATCGATCATCCAGAAATTTTTGATTTCATCACCTGGAAAGCGCGCGAAGAAAAGAAAGTAGCTGCGCTCATTAAAGCTGGCTATCCGTCAGACTTCAACGGCGAAGCCTACAAAACCGTTTCGGGCCAAAACTCAAACAACTCGGTTCGCGTCTCCGATGAATTTATGTACGCGTACTTGAACGACGAAGAGTGGTCTACACGCGCACGCACAACGGGCGAAAAATTGGAAACCTTCAAGGCTCGCGAGCTCATGCACAAAATGGCAAACGCCGCATGGAGTTGTGCTGACCCTGGCATTCAGTACGACAGCATCATCAACAAATGGCACACCTGCAAAAACACAGACCGCATCAATGCAAGTAATCCGTGCGTCACCGGAGATACACTTGTAGCAACAACTGAAGGCTTGAAGCCTATTCAAGATCTGGTTGGAAAAACAACTGATCTTCTCACTTTTGATGGTCGCGTTGTTCACGTGGGAAAAATTTTCCCAACAGGTTTCAAAGATACTTATGAACTTCGTACAAAAAGTGGATACACTTTAAAACTCACTGCCGATCATAAAGTATGGACAGAAAACAGAGGCGATGTTGCTGCGAAAGACTTAAGCTCTGAAGACAAACTCGTGCTTATTCCTGGGCATTTTGGCCAGGCTCATCTCGATCAGCAAATGGCCGAGTTTATTGGATTAGCGCTTGGCGATGGATGTAAAGCAACAGACGCTCAAGGCAGCATCACCATTACGATGGCAAACGAAGAAAGCGAAATTCTGGAAGAAGTCGTTGCTTATCTCAACACTGTAAAAGAAAACAGAAAAATTGCTGGCGTTCGCTACACTGAAACAGGCGCAAGAACTTCAACTTCTGCAGAAATGGTTACTTCAATTGTAGATAAATATGCCACTCTCAATGAGGGTTCACATAAAAAATCTCTTCTCACTTCAGCGTTCGAACTTGATAAACCAAGCGTAGCTGCGTTGTTAAGAGGTCTTTTCACTTCCGATGGAACAGTAGCCAACTATGGTGAAAAATCTCAGTATGTAGCACTCGATTCAAGCAGCCTCGAACTCCTTCAACAAGTGCAAAAACTGCTTCTCAACTTTGGCATTAAAGCAAAGTTGTACATCAATAGACGAGCTGGAAAATTAGAATCACATCTTCCCGATGGAAATGGTGGTTTAAAAAAATATGCTGTAAAAGAAATGCACTCTCTTCGCATTAGCAGATCTTCTCGTGTTCTTTTCGAAGAATTCATTGGTTTTCATCCGAAAAGCAAAAAAGCGATTTCACTGAGACAGCTCAATGAAAGTGTTGGCACTTATCTAGACACCCTCACAGATTCTTTTGCTTCACTCGAATTTCTTGGAACAAAAAAAGTCTATGACCTTACAGAGCCCATCACACACCATTTTGCCGCTGATGGCATTTTAATTCATAACTGCTCAGAGTACATGTTCCTCGACAATTCGGCTTGTAACTTGGCGTCACTTAACTTGATGAAGTTTTATGATGAAGCGAGCAACAGCTTCAACTTGGAAGGCTATCAACACGCTGCAAAAGTGTTCATCACGGCACAAGAAATTTTGGTCGATTTTTCTTCTTATCCAACAGAAGACATCGCAAAAAATTCTCACGATTACCGCCCACTTGGCTTAGGATATGCGAATTTAGGAACTTTGCTGATGGTGCAAGGTTTGTCTTACGATTCCAACGCCGCACGAAATTGGGCATCACTTTTCACCAGCATCATGCATGGTGTGGCGTACAAAACGTCAGCTGAAATTGCAGCGCAAAAGGGCGCGTTCCCTGGTTTTGCAAAAAATCGCGAGCCCATGCTTGAAGTCATCAACATGCACCGCGATGCAGCTTATGCCATTCCAAGCAATGATCTTCCCGCTAGCTTTGTTTCCATCAACAAAAAGATTTGGGATGATTGTTTAACGCTTGGTTCAAAACATGGCTATCGCAATTCGCAAGTAACCGTGTTGGCACCAACGGGAACTATTGGCCTGCTCATGGATTGCGACACCACAGGTATTGAGCCAGACTTTGCACTTGTGAAATTTAAAAAGTTAGCGGGCGGCGGATATTTTAAAATTATCAATCGTTCGGTTCCACTTGCTTTGCAAAAACTTGGTTACGCTAAACATGAAATTGATGACATCATCAATTATATTCAAGGAACATCATCGCTCGCAAACGCACCACACATCAATGTTGCAAGCTTGCGTAGCAAAGGGTTTAACGATCAAGACATCGCAACTATCGAATCACAACTTCCTGGCGTATTTGAACTTGGATTTGCGTTCAACCCTTACAGCCTTGGCAAAGAAGCCATGGGTCGTTTTGGTTTCACCGAAGAGCAATACAACAAACCTGGTTTTAATTTATTAAAAGAACTTGGCTTCAGCGATGCTCACATCAAAGAGGCAAACGTTCATATTTGTGGTTGCATGACCATTGAAGGTGCACCGCATCTCAAAGATGAGCATCTTTCTATCTTTGACTGCGCAAACAAATGCGGCGAAAAAGGAAAACGTTTTCTCTCTCCTATTTCTCACATCAAAATGATGGCAGCTGCGCAACCGTTTTTATCCGGAGCCATTTCCAAAACGGTAAACGTTCCACACGAAACAACAGCGGAAGAAATTGAGCAGCTCTATGTAGAAGGTTGGAGATCAGGATTGAAAGCTGTTGCTATTTATCGTGATGGCTCAAAACTTTCTCAAGTTTTAACTTCAAGCAGCTCTGCTGAAAATGAAGATGAAAAAGCTGAAGCAAAAAAATCACCTGCACAAACAGAAGCGCCGCTCGCAGCGCAAGCAGCAAAGCCTATTCGCCGTCGATTGCCTAAAAAACGAAGAGGGCTCACACACGAAGCAAGAGTGGGCGGACACAAAGTTTATCTTCGCACTGGTGAATATGAAGATGGTGGGCTTGGCGAAATTTTCATCGACATGCACAAAGAAGGCGCTGCTTTCAGAAGCATGATGAACTGCTTTGCCATCGCTATTTCACTTGGTTTGCAGCACGGCGTTCCACTTCAAGAATATGTCGACTGCTTCACCTTCACGCGCTTCGAACCAAACGGAACGGTGGATCATCCCAATATTAAAATGTCGACTTCGGTCATCGATTTTGTATTTCGCGTTTTAGGCATGGAATATTTAGGCCGCACAGACTTCGTGCAAGTAAAGCCTACAAAAGATGATGATGTAAATATTGCGGTTCAAATGGATGAACTCGAACGTAAAGTTGCTCACAACAAAGTTCAAAAACAAATTGAAGAAACTGAAAAAGCAGAAGCAACAGTCGTAGCAACAAAAACAGAGAGCGTCATTGGAAGCGTTGGAAACATCCAAGCCACAAGCACTAGCTCTGGAGTAGTGGTTTCACTTTCAAGCAGCAAAACAACATCGGCAGCAAATAAACACTTGCAAAACATGATGGGCGACGCGCCATTTTGTGACGGATGCGGACACACCACCGTTCGCAACGGCTCATGCTACAAATGCTTGAACTGTGGAAATTCGATGGGCTGTAGTTAAGAAGAAGGGCACATAAAAAAATAAAAACCGGACAGTGGAAACACTGCCCGGTTTTTTTATGTTTTGTTTTTTGTCATTGCGAGTTTTGCGAAGCAAGACGTGGCAATCTCCTCTGGCAATTGAATGAGGAGATTGCCACAGTCGCTATGACAGAGAATTGTAGATCCCCGCGTTCCTGCCAAAGGCAGGCAAGCGCGAGGATGACAGCAAATTGTTTGAATTGCTGGATTGTAAAAACTCAAAAAAACTTTTTCCAATAACGCTCGGTGTTTGAAGTGAGAAAACAAATGAGGAGTGCGCTTAAGCAACCAACTACTGCATCAAGAATGTAATGTTGCTTCACGAGCACTACCGACACCGCAACAATCAATGTCATCACGATGAACGGCAAACGCCACCTTGGCGCGCTTTTCCAGATAGCCCATGTTGCGGCAGTGGGATAAGCTACATGCAAAGAAGGAAAACAATTGGTAGGTTGATCGATTAAAAAATAAAGATGCGAAAGAAAATTCATCACTCCAGAACTAGCACTTAAATCTGGGCGCAACGTCATTCGCACTGGCATAAAATAGAAAAAGAGAAAATGAACGGTGGTCACAGCAAGAAAAGCAACCACTGCTCGTTGATAAGCATGCGCAGTTTTTATCAACACTTGCGTTAAGGCAAGGCTCACAAACACAAGGCAATACCCCAAAATAGCAGATGGAAAAAACGGAAGAGATTGCTCAAAAGCAAAACTCACATCAAAATAAGTTTCGCGATTCAAGTTATAAAAATTGAGCGTCATATAGCCAAAAAGAAAATAGCCAATCAAAAACAAAAACCAATTGCGCTTTTCTTTCGCAGAAATAGCTATAGCTGAAGTTTCATTCATAAACGTGCTCATAAAGGAGTGCGCAACTTGCGTCAAGACTTGTACTAAAACCTACTCAGCATAACTGGCAAGGGAACTTTCGGATTCCCAAATATCTAGTTGAACGATAGGAAGGCCAAAGTTTTTGGCTTGTTCGAAAAACCATTTGGCAATGTTTTCTGCGGTGGGATGGAAGGGAAGCAACTTGCATTTTTCGCCTTGAGCTTTCAGCACTGCAACCAGCGGATCTTTTTCGTTGAGCAGCATTACGTGATCAACTTCTTCGTCAATCCACTTTCCAAAACTTTGTTTCAGCTCTGAAAAATGCATCACCATGCCGCGCTCATCAAGCTGATCACGTTTCAAGTGCAAAGCAGCCTTCGCCGTGTGACCGTGGAGGTGCTTGCATTTGCTGTGATCATCCATCAGGCGATGGCCATAACAAAAGTAGAATGTTTTGCTGATGCTGTACATATGCGGCAGGGCTTAACGCAGTTTTGGCAAAAGGCGCAAGCTTTTTATTCTTCCGCCCTTCGCACACCCACCAAAACAGCGAGAGCAAAAAAGAGGAGAAAAACAAGGCAAGATGAGCTTTTCTCGCTCGCTTGAACTAACGAACAGGCGCCGCCAGAAGCACCACCACCAGAAACTGACCCGCCTCCAGTTGGAGGTGTTTTCGTTGTGGAACAATCAGCCTCTCCCGCAGCACATTCTTCCGGTTGAGAATTTGGGCAACCATCGGGAATACCATCGGCCGGAACTCTTTCGCCTGTATCAGCATCTAGAACAAACTCGCCATTATCCTTCAAAAAGAGTTCTGGATCATTTGGGCAAAGATCAAAACTTCCTACAAAGCCATCTGCGTCTGGATCTCGCGTTGAAGAAACATCAATAAAAGCTGTAGTGAAATTTTGTATCATCTTCTGAGTTGTGCCTCCGTTAAGAGTTACAACTTCTTTTAAACTTCGCATTTGCATCCACTGCGCTTCTTGACCTTCTTCACTTTCAAACGTTCCCGCTGGCATAGTGACAGTACACATCACTTTCCCAAGTTCTAAATTTTTTGAAGTACACGTTGATGCAGAAGCAAAACTTCCAATGCGTGATTCTAATTTTTTTTCACGATAGAAATGCGCTTGAAGATCTGCTGCTTTCACCGCTCTGTCTAAATCTCCACGAATACTTTTACCGTCAATCGTTTGAACCCTGTCTAACATTCTTAAAAAATTATATTCTTCTATTTCTGAAATACCATCTTTAGAATATACTTTCACCGGAGCAAGCTCGAAGGAAAGGGTGATGATGTCTGCATCCTCCGTCTGTTCTAAAGTCATCACATAGTCAGCTGGGTCTTGTGACAAAATATCTTGCGCACAAGCAAATGAAGAAAGTGAAATGAGAACCAATAAAAACGATTTCCAAAACGAAGTATAGTGTAGTTTTCTTTTTTTCATTTTTCCCCCAGACATTGCGATGCGAACACCAAGTAAAAACAGTAAACCAATTACTGCAAGTGAACACATAAAGTCATCTTTTTCCGAAGCACTTGTAAGGCTGCAGCCACCTGCGCCTTTTGCAGGAATGTCATCAGTAACTACAGATTTTGCACCGGTATCACAATTTGTTTCGCCAAGCGAATCGGCATTTTCTAATCCAAATTCATAGTGAAGTCTTTGCTTCGTTGTATCCAAACATGAAACAGCTTTTGAAACTTCTTCATCATCACTTTCCAATGCACAACCATCTTCATCAACTGCAGTCCCTGTTTCAGTTTCTGGGCAGCTATCTTCATCGTCACTCACACCATCTGCATCGGTATCATTTGATTCATCATCAGAAATGAGATGTTGTGGCACTTCAAACTCAGTTGCTGTTGAAAGTGGTTTTTTCTCAGGAAAAATATCTTTTCCATTTTCAACGGCAAGCCTTTCTTCTTTGTTTAGTTCTGTTCTCGCATGCACGTTTATGAGTGAAGTCAAAAGAGAGCGCTCGGAAACAGATTCTTCATCATTATCTCGAATAAACCTCTGTTTTTTAGCAAAAACTTTTGCTTTGTTAAACTCTCCTGCTTGAAACTTGTTCCACAGTTTGAAGTCACTTGTTTCGCCTTCACAGTCTAAACCTTTTTGATCTTCTGCAAGAGCACAGTGAAGATCACCAGACTTAACTCGAGTTTTTTTAGTACTCCTTTGAGATTTTTTCAGAAACGCAACTTTATACGGAAGCTTTGCAATGGCTTTTAACTCATCACCATTGGTCTCGATGTCTGTCTCGCCAATTTGTAAAAAATCAAAAGCATATTCAGAAAAGCTTATCGCACCGCCATCATTCAAACGGAAGGGAAGATAGGCCTTTAGCTTCGTTTTTCCTGCAGATCGTGTAAGCTCAAAACGATACTGTTCAGAAAATTTACTGAAAATGTAATCTTCAAGGTGATCTAAAATCTGCTCGCGACTTCTTTCAGCGCGCACTTCAGATGCTTCTTGTGCCGATTTCAAATTGAGTTGAGGAGTGTGCACTTTTCTAGAAAAAAGTGAAATAAGAAACAAATCATCACGTTCAAACGATTCGTTATATCGTGTGGGCAAACGGAAAGCACAAATTACTTCTAAGATACTTGGATCACTTACACTACATACTATGTTGTAGAACGGATGTTCGGGTGGCGAAGAAGGACAATCAAGAGAACCATGATCTGCTGTTCTTGCAACAGGAGTACAATCTATCGGAACTTGATTAATATAAAGAGGAGTACAATCATCTTGATTAGCTCCTTCGATGCACTTCTCCATATTTACGCGCAAAGGAGATCTCCCATTTAAAAAATTTGGGAGTGTGGAGTCATGCTCAGCAGCAATTCGCACACCCTCATCCAAATGGAACGAAATGGTAAAAGCGTGCTGATCTCCTATAAGTTGATGTACCACGGTATAAGCCTCTTTATCCTGGGGTAAGCAGGCTGAAAGCAGGCAAACGGTACAAAGCAATAAAAATGAAAACCTCTTTCGCATAAGAAAATCCTTTCAAGGCTAAAAGAGCAAATTGAGTGCCAAGAAAAACACCTTTATTTTCAGTGATTTACTATATTATTTTTTCGAAAACTCCTGATTTGACAGATAAAGATGGGGTGTTAAGACTCCAAAATGAGCCAGGAAGATCGTCATTTTTTGATTGCGCCAAAAAAATAAAAAATCTACGCAACTTTTCAAAAACCCACCCGATAATGATGATGCAGGGGGAAAACTGCCCATTTTGCTGGAGATCTTGTTTTTTCGGCAAAAACACCCGTAAGGGGAGAAGATGAACAGAAACACACTTTATACTTTAATGTTTTCGAGCTTTGTCACAGCGAGCATCTTTCTGCTTTCCACACCTGCGCAGGCCGCACCTGCCATTCCAAACATAAATGACGCCATAGCTTGCTACAGCAATCCCGCTAGAGATTGCGATGGAGATGGAATATCAAATGCGCGCGATAATTGCCCAAGACAAGTAAACGCAGATCAAAAAGACACTGATGGCGATGGCGTTGGCGATGTCTGCGACAACTGCGATATGCATAATCCAAACCAAGCAGCTGACGATTGCAGCGACGATGATAATGACACCGTCAAAAACGCAATCGACAACTGCCCACTTACCCAAAACAGAAGACAGGCCGACCAAGATGCCGATGGCCTTGGCGACTTGTGCGACAATTGCCAATACGTTCCAAACGGAAGCTGCGAGCTGAACGAACTTTTCTGCGATGTAGATGACGATGGCACCGTGACGGATGAAGAACTTGCCCTTGGAGGCCAACTGGATGACGATAATGATGGCTTCGGAAACGCATGCATCTTAGACCTCGACGGCGATGGCGTAGCTGACAACAAAGACAATTGCCCCACTATCAGAAACCCAAATCAAGAAGACGAAAATAGAAACGGCCGCGGTGACGCTTGCGACACCGTGAGCCCAATCACTCCTATTGACACCGTTCCTCTTCCAGCACCCTTTGTGTTTGAAGACGAAGGATGCAGCCTTGTTTCAAATGCAGGCCAGTTTAATCCTTTAAGCCTTCTTCTCATGGCTTCCGGCATTGCGCTTTTGCTAGGGCGAAAGAAAAAAGTGTAGGCTTCAAAGAATATTTTCAAAACCGCCGGAAGGCGGTTTTTTTGCAAATCTTAAGCTATTTCGGTCACTTAAGCTTTTTTCCTTTAGAACTTCGCCACTTCCTTAAAAAAAAATGAAATTTCCCTAGCACCCGCCGAAAGAAGCGCTATATAAGACTCTGCTGTCCGTCACCGAAGTAAAAGGAGTGCTGCCATGCATTTACCTCGTCATCTTTTTCTTTCTCTCTTGCTTCTCAGCTCTGCACTCCTTTACACCTTGGAAGCTAAGGCTCAAGGCATAGGAGGGGTATGCAGCGTTGTAGATGTAAATCCCGAAAGCGGCATTGTACGCATCGATACCGATTGCGACCGCGTTGCAGATGAATTTGATAATTGCCTCACCGTAAAAAACGGTGCCTGCCAGGAAAGCATGCACTACTGCGACATTGATGGCGATGAACTTTTATCAGAAGCAGAACTTCGCGCAGGAAATCAAGCCGACTCCAATCAAAATGGAGTTGGTGATGCATGCGAAGACAGTGACCGCGACGGCATTGTCGACAACAAAGACAATTGCATCGACGTACCAAATCCTGACCAAGCTGATGGCAACAACAATGGCTTTGGCGATGCCTGCTCCGACAGCGACAACGATGGCAGAAGTGACCAGCGGGACAACTGCCCAAATGCACACAATCCGCTTCAAGAAGACATCGATGCTGATGGCTTTGGAAATGCCTGTGACAATTGTCCCTTCCAAGAAAATGCAGATCAAAGTGACGATGATGGAAATGGCGTCGGAAATGCGTGTGAACTGGATGAAGACAGTGATGGCATTCAAGACATCACGGATAATTGCCCAAGATCTCCCAACAGTTCCCAACTGGATACCGACGGAGACAGGATTGGGAACGCGTGCGATAACTGCATCGCCATTGCAAATCCAGACCAAACAGATTCAAACGGCAACGGCATCGGCGATGCGTGCCTCTTCACCAACCCCAGCAGCACACCAGCACAAAATGCCGGTTTCCTTTACAAACGAGGCACAGGAAGCTGCACCTTTAGGCTTGTTCCGGGCGGGAACATGCCAAATGGAACAGCTTTGCTGTTAATGCTCTTTTTCTCTTTCGGGATATTGAAATACGCACGAGGAAAATAATGCGAGCAAAATCTAGGGCGTGTTAACACTAATTGACAAAGAAGAGATAAAGTGAGATGTGGGAGGGATGGAACTTACAAAAGCTCAATATGAGCGTATTC
>PCXC01000061.1 GCA_002796345.1 Deltaproteobacteria bacterium CG11_big_fil_rev_8_21_14_0_20_42_23
ACCACACTCCCCGGAAGTGTCTTGGTTATCGAACTCCTGCTGAGGTCTTCTTGAACCAAGTGTTGCACTTCGAATGTGAATCCACATCCCCGCATGCGCGAGGATGACAAAAGAGAAAAGTCTGAGAATGACAATGATTTCTGCCTATTGCCACTTTGCTTCGACAACACTACCCCACCAACACTTCCTTAATACTGCTGATAGCGTTGTCTAAATCTTCTTTGCTGATGACCAATGGTGGTGCAAAGCGAATGGTGTTTTCGTGTGTTTCTTTGGCCAAGATGCCTTTGCCTTTGAGCGCTTCGCAGTAAGGTCTGGCTTTGCAGGTGAGCTCAACGCCAATCATCAAGCCTTTGCCGCGAACGTCTTTGATGATCTTGCTGTCAAGTGAAGCAAGTGCTTGTTTGAAGTATTGGCCAAGTTCTGCGGAACGTTCGGCAAGTTTTTCATCGATGATCACATCAATTGCAGCTCTGGCAACTTCTGCAGCCAGTGGGTTTCCCCCAAACGTTGAACCGTGATTTCCTGGACGGAAAGATTCCATTACTTCGTCATTGGCTAAAATTCCAGACACCGGGTAAACACCACCACCTAAGGCTTTGCCGATGATGACAATGTCTGGTGTGATGCCGTCATATTGATAGCAGAAAAGTTTTCCTGTTCTGCCAAAACCTGTTTGAATTTCATCGCAGATTAAAAGGACGTTGTGTTTGCTGCAAATCTCTCTGCATTTTTTCAAGTAGCCTTCGCTGGGAACGATAACTCCAGCTTCGCCTTGGATGGGTTCCACCAAGAAAGCACAAGTGTTTTCGTCGATGGCTTTTTCGAGTGCAGCTGCATCGTTGTAAGGAATTACTTCAAAGCCGGGAGTGAATGGTCCAAAGTTTTCGCGGCAAAGAGGATCAGTTGAAAAACTAATGATAGTTGTGGTGCGGCCGTGAAAGTTTTCGGAGCAGACAATAATTTTCGCTTTATTTTCGGTGATGCCTTTTTTGCGGTAACCCCAACTGCGCGCAGCTTTGATGGCGGTTTCAACACCTTCAGCTCCGGTGTTCATCAGCAAGGCTTTGTCGAAGCCGGTGAGTTTGGTGAGTTTACGCATGAATGGCCCCATGCGATCATTGTGAAACGCACGGCTGGTAAGGGTGAGCCGGTCAGCTTGATCTTTAAGCGCTTGAATAATTTTGGGATGACGATGACCTTGATTCACTGCCGAATACGCCGAAAGCATATCGAGATAACGATTTCCTTCCACGTCGGTAACCCACGCTCCTTCAGCGCTAGCCACCACAACAGGGATGGGATGATAATTGTGGGCAGAAACTTCATCCACTTCTTGAATATACTCTTTCGCACTTCTTGCCATTGTTCCTCCGGGTTTTGAATTGAAGAGCTAAGGGATATAGAGAAGGACGAACGCAGAGTCAATGCTTGTGTAGAAATGGCGGAAGATGGATTTTGACACCCCTTTTTTATAAGTTCTAGGCTTGTTTTGCTAAGCGTAAGTCTCTTGCTATTTCTGCTATGTCACCGCTAAGAGACCATAAAGATCTCTTTTGACATTCTCCTTCCATTCCCTTTCTTTGGACGGCGGCAATGATTCCTACAAAGGACAAGCGCGCTTGTAACATACCAAATAGCTCAAGGGTTTTATCAGTTTGGTTTTGCTGGAGCAGGAGTGTGCTTCCAGCGAGCAGCATTTGTACTGTCAGAGTATATGCTGGAATGGCGGCCCGATCATAAGGAGACATGCGTGTTAATTTATCATCAAAGTCAAGTATTCTCCCGAAAAGTTGATCATCAGGATAGCACAAAGAATGAAAAAATGCGTGATGTACAGATTGCGTGAGACTTTTCACATCATCAACCATAGTACTGAGAAGCCAAAAACCGTATGCTGCTTTGGAGTATGCTCTTTTTTTCTGTTCACTTGTCTCTTCAGGAAGCGAGAACACAGCTTCTTCAGCGGAGAGTGCTGTTTGAACACTGTGACCAAGATATTGAAGTGCCACTGCAAGCTGCATGAGGCTATCTGCTTGGGGAAGTGGAGCGTTGAGCCATTCGAATACTGCAGCGCTTAAGAAAAAAGCTTGAGCTGCTTTTATGTAGGGGGGAGTTGTTTGTTGATTTTGAGAACGAGGGTGAAGTGCTTGAGTGAGCAACTCTAAACCATATGTATGTAAGGTTGCAGCTTTTTCATGTGGAACGTTGGCGTCAGCAAAGAGAGCATGAGTGTTTGCCATTTCACTTGGAGTGAAAAGATGCAGAGTGTCAGTTGGAGCAAACGCATCAACAGGTGGACGCGCATCCCAGAAAGCTTGTGTGCCCACATCAGCTAAAACTGCATTAAAGCGAGTGGCCGGAGCATGAAGTACGACGGCAGGCATTGCAGCGGTGTTAAGTGTTAAATTCATCGTGAGTTGTTTCTCTTCTTTGTAAACTAAATCATCACATTTCCACCGCAAAAGAACATGGGCTTTATGCCGCTGCGGTTTGTCTTATTGCTGAAGCATGTGGTTTAGATGCGAGATCAGTTAATTTCGCAGCTTTCCTCATAAGCGCGTTGCTTGCTTCTGTATCATTTGCTGTTTCGTATTTCGTTGCTGCAAGTTGATACGTTCTTATTGCTTTTGTGAGCAAGGAATTTCCCTCATCACTGGCCGCGCTGTAGAGTGCGCTGAGCAAAAGGGCATCTGCAGCAAGTTTCGTGGCTTCTGCATCACGACTAAATTGGGCTCTAAAATTTGTGCTAAAAGGAGTCTGCTGAAGATGGGCATCAGCCATTTGTGTTGCAAGTGCTGCAAGCCGAGAAGATTTATCGGCAGGTGTCCCCGAGGCCAATACAAGATGATGGACAGCATGTTGAAGAGCTAAAAAAGAACCATAGTTTGTTACAGTTTTATTTCCTGTAATAGCAAGGTGTTGTTCCCAGTTACTCGCCGCTTTTGCATGAAGTGATTGTTGTACTTTTTCCGGAAGTGAAGGTCTTTTGTGAAGCACGGTTTCAATTACGCTTGCGGCGAAATCATATTTTCCAAGCAGAACAAGTACGCCAGCAAGGCTTTGCATTTGCACGCCGTATTTTTGATATTTTTTTAGCTGAAGATAGAGCTCTGCAGCGCTGTAATGAAGTTTTGCTGCTTTCCTGGCATATCTCGCTGTGATCCAAGTTCCGTTATAAGCTTCTCGATATCGAATTGCTTGACGTGCATATCTTTTTGCAGCCTTCTCTGGTGTTCCAAAGAGAGGATGGGTGCCAAAAAAACTTCTCATTTCTCCATGAAGTTGATGAGGATCTGCATGAGGGTGAAGCACAGGTGTTTTTGTAAGTGCATGAAAAGCGTCAAGGCTTACTGGATGCATCCAGATGTTTAGCGCCTGTAACCCTTTGGCAGTGGGCAATGCCGCTAAGTGAGCGGTCATGGAACTTGAAGACAATTGAACAACGGGGCGCAACATAAAACTGTACTCCTTTTTAAATGAATCAGGTTTTTCTTAAGCAATCCTACCTTCGGTAGAGAGCTGAAAAAGTTGCTTACATTTTGTGAATGTGCGCGCAAGTAGAAGACTAAGGCCAAAAAGGCAAGCGTTTTCGACAGCTTAATTGATGAAATGCTTCAAAAAAGGGGGGAGATTAAAGAATTTCCAGCTTTTTAGGATATTTGCCTAAAACTTCGCAGCCAGACTGAGTGACGAAAACAAGATCTTCAATGCGTACACCGCCAATGTCTGGATAATATAATCCTGGTTCCACACTCAGCACATTGCCTTTTTTCAAGGTGTAATCAGAAGTGTTGATGCGAGCAGGTTCTTCATGCAGCTCTAGCCCAATGCTGTGGCCGGTTCCGTGGAAGAAGCCTTGCATGCGGCCGTGTTTTTTTTCGGTGCCGTAGCCTTTTACGGTGAAGAGTTTTTGAATATTCTGGTGAATCTGTGTTCCATTTTTTCCCGCTTTTATTTCTTTAATGGCCATTTCTTGAGCTGACTTTACTGTTGTGTAAAGCGCTTGAAGTGCATCGGGTGCTCTGCCTTTGCAAAAAGTGCGCGTGGCGTCGCCGTAAAAGTGAGAGCTGATCGAGCGCGGAAAGACATCAACAATAATGGACTGATGCGCTTTTAAAACGCCGTGTCCAATTTCGTGGGGATCGCAGGCTTGTTTGCCACAAGCTACAATGGCAGGAAAGGGTGATGCGCAGCCAAGTTCCAAAAGTTTTTGTGCAATCTGAGTGCGTAGAAATTCCGAAGTGAGTGCTTTTCCGTTAAAGATTATTTTTCCGTTCGAAATCTTGCTTTGCTTCAAGATATTTTCAGCGTGACGTATCGCTTTAAACACAGCTTGCTGTGATTTCAGAATGTGCTGTTTTTCTTTTTCCGTTTTTTGCACGCGTTCGGGATAAAAAGGTGAGGAGCCAGCTTCAACTTTAAGCTTCAGTTTTCGCAAAGCATCCACCAAAGCAAAAGGTGTTTTAGGATGCATGCTGATGTGCTTGATTTTTCTTTCAGCGAGAATTGCGGCGATAATGTTTGCCACATTTCGTTTTGTGGCGGGAAGTGTTTTTGCAACCTCTGACCATGAATGCACTTTATCAACTTTTGCATTTGCCTTGGCGCGATCAATTTCAAGATCGCTCATGAAAATGATTTTTTGCTTTTTGTCTTCCAAAAAAAGAAAGGCATCATGACAATCAAAGCCGGTAATGTAGAGTAAATCTGCGTTGTGGGAAGAGTCGTAAATAAGTTTGGCGAGAGACATGTGCAGTCTATAACCAGTTTTCAATCGGCGTGCAAAACTTTTCATTTCTTTGTGAAGTGGAGGTTCTGTTCTTGTCTTTTCTTCCAAATTGAAAGAAAGAAGGAGAAAGAAAACTTTTCAAAAAGGAAAAACATGAACAAACGCGGTTTCACCCTTATTGAACTTATCGTGGTGATCACGACGATGGCTATTTTGGCCGTTGTAGCCATGCCACGTTTTATGACCATTGTTCCCGAAGCAAGAGAATCCACAAGAGACGGAGTGGTGGGTGCGGTTCGCTCGGGAGTGAGCATTGCCTATGGAGCGTCACTCGCAGATAATGGATCAAGTGCCAGCTATCCTGCAACGCTTGATGCAGCAGCATTAGGGCCTTGTGTTGGGGAGTGTTTTGATTTTGTGATTCACGATGGTGTGAATGATCAAAAGTGGGAAAAACTTTCGGACACGCGCTATCGTTACGAAGCAGATGAAGTAGATGCTGCTACTTTTGAATACAATCCCAACAGCGGGACGTTTGAACGTATTGAAGAAGAATAATTTTTTCCCCGAAGTGACAACGTACAGGACCTACTTTTTCATCCAGTTTTCAATCAGCGTGCAAAACTTTTCCGGTGCTTCTACAAAAGGGAAGTGTGCGGTGTTTTCCATCAACGTATAGTGCGCATTGGGCAAAAGGCTTGCCAGCTCTTCGGAATATTTTGGAGGTAGTACAAGATCGTGTTCTGCAGCAATGACAAGGCTTTGCTGTGAAATGGTTTCTAGCTTTTTTCGAAGGTCAAAAGTGCTGAGATAATGTTTTTGAATATCTGAATAGACTTCTCCTCCAAACTGAATGTCATTTAAGAGGTCTGTTGCGGTTTGTTCGAAGCCTGGTGAAAAATAAAGAGGAAGAGACTCAAGGCAAAGCTGCTTTAAGTGTTCACTCGTTTTTTCACTTTCGGCAAATTCACGTTGTGCCATCATCACTTTGGGAAAACGGCGAGCATTTTTGGTGCAGTCGCGGATGAAGCCTTGGTGCGCGGCACTGGCTACGATGATGAGGCGCGAAATATCTGTGGGATAAGCAAGTGCATATTCAAGTGCAGCAAATCCGCCAAAGGAATGACCAAGCAAAATACAGTCTTCAAGGTTATTTGCCGTGATGAAAGTTCTGATATCGGCAATGATTTTTTGCATCGTGTGTGGACGTTCAGAAAGATGCAGCGATTTTCCTGATCCGCGAAGATCGAGACCATGCAAACGAAGTGTTTTCGAAAGCGGATGAAGGTAAGGGAAGAAATAACTTCCATCCATTCCCGGCCCACCATGCAAGAGCAGACAAGGTTTTTCTGTTCCTTCGGTGTGAGAATGCATAAGTTGTGAAGCTGTGTTTGTCATAACGTGTTCTACAAAAGTTTTTTGATTCCACGAATAGCTTGCCGAATGTGTGCTTCATTTTCTACAAGGGCGAAACGAACGTGCGAGTCTCCGAAACTTCCAAAACCTATTCCAGGCGAAACGCAAACCTCGGCTTCTTTCATCAGCAATTCGGAAAAAGCCATGGAGCCAAGTTTTGCATAAGCGTCAGGAATTTTTGCCCACACAAACATGGTAGCTTTTGGGCGTTCAATATTCCAACCCGCCTGCGTTAAGCCGTCGCATAAAACGTTACGCCTTTTTTCATAGGTTTCGCAAGCCTCTTGAACACATGTATCAGCTTGCTCCAAAGCGTAGGTTGCAGCAATTTGAATAGGCTGAAACATGCCGTAGTCAAGGTAGCCTTTGATGTGGCGAAGCGCTGCCACCATTTCTTTGTTGCCCACGCAAAACGCCACACGCCAGCCCGGCATAGAATAGCCTTTGGACATTGAGTACAATTCAACGGCTATGTCTTTTGCGCCCGGCACTTCAAGAATGGAGGGGGCGGTGTAGCCATCGAAGCATAAGTCATCATAAGCAAGATCGTGAATGATTTTGATATCGTGTTCTTTGGCAAAGGCAACCACCTCTTCAAAAAAGTGAAGGTCAACTACTTGCGTTGTAGGATTTGAAGGGAAAGAGAGAATCATGAATTTCGGACGGACGCTGCTTTTTTTTATGCTTTGCTTAAGCTCTTCAAGAAAATCGATTCCCGGATCAATATTTACCGGAAGCACGTTGGCTCCAGAAATGATCACCGAATAGGTGTGAATAGGATAGGTAGGGTTAGGAACCACAACGGTATCTTGAGGAGTAGTAATGGCCAAAATTAAATGCGAAAGCCCTTCTTTTGCTCCCAGGGTAACAATAGCTTCTGTTTCGGGATCCAAATCGACGTTGTGTTTTTGTTTATATCGCGCGCAGATGGCTGCTCTTAGTTTTGGAATGCCCCGAGAAAGTGAGTAGCGATGATTGGCTGTCTTCAGCGCCGCTTCTCGGAGCTTCTCTACTATATGGTGTGGAGTGGGGAGGTCGGGGTTTCCCATGCCCAAGTTGATGATGTCTTTTCCTTCTTTTCTCGCCGTTTTCATTTGGTTTGTTACGGTGGCCAAAACATAGGGGGGAAGGGATTTTACGCGTTCAAAGCTCATATATGGTTTTTCTCCTTATTTTGAGGCGGCACTATGGTCTTTTTTTGGTTTTTTGTCGAGCATTTGAGGGTTGAGCCCCCCCAAAAGCCAGAGGTGTCAAAATACAAACGAAAAAAAACATAAGAATAACAAGTATTTAAAGACCATCTTTTGGCACTTCCCTTGCTCCCTTAAAGAGAAATCATTGGGGGACACTATGAAGCTTTATCAGAAAATAATTCTCTTGTTTGTGATCTACACAGCTTGTTTCAGCTTTGGATTCTTCTTGCAGCGACAAGTACCTGAAAACATAAGGAAACAAGTGGAAAATATAATGGCCTGACAAAACTGGACCATCAGATTTGAAAAATAAGTTCCCCAGGATGTATATAAAACCCTGGAGGAGATATGACAAAACGAACACGA
>PCXC01000062.1 GCA_002796345.1 Deltaproteobacteria bacterium CG11_big_fil_rev_8_21_14_0_20_42_23
CATGCGTAAGATGATTGTGTGTTTAAATGCCATGTTAAAAAATAACATCGCATTTTATCCGCTTTCTGCTTGACCTTTAAGACGATAGATCCCCCGCCTGCCGGACGGGCAGGCCTGGTCAAGCCAGAGGATGACGGATAAATTTAATTTACAATGACAAATCCCATTAACAGATTGGTGCACGAGTTAAGCAAGTTGCCGGGTGTTGGCGAAAAAACTGCGCTTCGCTATGCGTTGTACATTCTGCGGCAAGACGCTGGTTATGCTTATGCGTTTTCACAGGCGCTTGTTGACATCAAAGAAAAAGTTACGCTGTGCTCTTCGTGTTTTTCTCTCACCGAACAAAATCCGTGTAGCTTATGCGCAAACGATAAACGCGATGCCACTTCGCTGTGCGTGGTAGAAGAGCCATCAGACTTAATGGCCATCGAAAAAACCGGCGCGTTTCGCGGACACTACCATGTCTTGCATGGAGCGTTGTCGCCGCTTGATGGAGTTGGGCCAGAAGATTTAAAAATCAAAGAGTTGTTGCAACGTTTAGAAACTCAACCTGTCGCAGAAATTGTCATCGCCACCAACATCAATGTGGAAGGCGAAGCTACAGCACTTTACCTAACCCGCCTCTTAAAACCTGTTGGCCTCAAGATAACCCGCTTGGCAAGCGGAATTCCCGTCGGTGGCGATTTGGAATACGTCGACGCCACCACCCTCACCAGAGCGTTTGAAGAACGACATCAGGTGTAACTGGTGCGATGATTTAATGGTTCAATAGTGCGATGGATCAATGGAACAATAGTACGATGGTACTTAGTACTTTTTTTTTGCTTTGTCATTCTGAACGAAGAGAAGAATCTCCTCGGCCAATTCTGGTTTTAAGTTTGTTATCCTCGCGCTTGCCTACCTTTGGCAGGAACGCGGGGATCCAGCAATTTCAACAACTCGTTGTCACCCTGAACGGATGTGAAGGGACTCCTCGGCCAATTTTGTTTTTTTCTGCAATAACACGAACAATTGTAGAGACGCATTGCAATGCGTCTCTACGAAGACTTCATTTTGGGATGACAAAAAGTAGTAAGTTCTGTCGAAACCAAGACAAGTTTTGTCACTTCATCATTCATAAAACATATCCATTTTCACTACTTAGCCCATCCATTCTCCTGGCACAGATTCTGCTCTTAGCATTGGTATGAAAAAGCAAGAGGGGCAGAGTGCTGTGGAATATATGCTAGTGTTGTCATTGTCGCTTTCGATGGCGGCCTTACTTTTTCATCCACAGTCAAAAGTGATTCAGCTTTTTAAGCTTCTGTTTCGTGGCATTCAAGAAACGTGTCTTCATCCGAGCCATCATTAAAGGAGAAAAAAATGAAACGATTTTGCAAAAATCAAAAAGGACAAACGGCAACGGAATATATGTTGATCGTAGCCGTCATCGTTCTAGGCCTTGTGGCAGCTGCGTCTCAGCTGATTCCAAAATTTAGGGGCAGTGTAGAACAAATGGCGGGAAATGTTGGTGGCTGGCTTGAGACGAATCAAGAAATGGCAGGAGCAAGCGAATGAAAGCGCAGCGTGGAAGCATGAGCATTGAAATGGTGTTTTGTTTTTTTGGATTTTTCTTCTTTCTTTTTCTCTTGGTTGAGTTTTCGTTTTTGGGAGTGAAAGAACAGCTTTTCCAATATGCATCATTCAAGGCTTTCCGGGCTCAGCTTGTTCATGCACCTGCAGATGAAGAAGCAAAGTCGGTATTAAAAGAAATACAAACTAGAGAGCATAATAAAAATCTTGTGTTCACCTTTTTTCCACGTTCTTTTTCAAGGTTTTCAGTTTTTCACCGCTCACTTTCGTTAACCTTTCCATTTTTCTCAGAGCAAGAAGCTTTTTCAAGCTCACTCTCCCAAAAGGGAGATAATGCTTACCTGTTTTTAGGAGGAAAATGATGAAGCTTAAGAGCGAAAAAGGTGTGGCCACTTTGCTTTTTGTATTTGCTTTTCCATTTTTCTGTCTTCTGCTTTGTTTTGTGGTGAATGTGCTTTGCAGTGTTTATTTGCGGACGCGATTGCAGGCAGCAAGCGACAGCGCAGCGGCATCTGGTGCGCTTGTGATGACAAATCATCTCAACAAAATAGCCTTGCTCAACTGGGAGATTGCAGAAGAATTTAGAAAAGTGAAGCGCATTTTTGAGGCTGATTCGCAAGATGAAAAAAGTGGAAAAACTCTTTTGCAGCAAGCACGTAAAGTTCAAAAAGAAAAAATAAATCAGATTTTTGAAGAAGAACAAAAAGTGCAAAATGATTCACTTTGGTTTTCCTTAAAAAGTTTTTATCAACATTTTCCCGCAAAGGTGCAAGTCTCAAGAGTGGCAGATGTGCCAAACAGTATTTCCTGCACGCGCGATCCCTTAACGCAGCAATCTCTTTTAGAATACCTTTCTTACGATCAAATTAACGGAAGTATTTTTGATCCCAATAACCACAAAATGCATGCTGGTGGTGGAGAACTACTTACGCGTTGTGTAAAAAATACTTCGTTGCAACTCATCAATGCTGTTGAAGCCAAGATTGAAACTTCAGCACCTTTGTTTCCATCCTTTTTTGGAAACATAAAACTTTCAAGTCTATCAACCGCAAAGCCTTATGCTGGATCCATTTCAGCCTTTGCTCAAAAAGAGTCGAGAAATATAAACGAAGCTATTTCTGATGGCGAATTTCTGTACAAAACAGCTTTTGCTCCAGCTGTACTTGCACTTCAAACTCAATTTTCTGGCACAACATTGTGGTGGGAAGGAGCGAGGCATTGAAGAAACACACTGAACGCGGAGCTGTTTTGATTGAGTTTGTGATGCTGTATCCTTTTTTCGTCTTCATCCTTTTAAGTCTATTTGGTTTCAGTTCATTTTTTCTTCAATGTGAACACAATCTTCTTCACTCAACTGTAAAGATGCATGTTTTTTTACATCAAAAACAAAAGAGTGAAGATTTGCTTTCCAATTCTTGTTTTGAACATGAACAGCAAAGCTTTGTAACACAGGTGTTTCCAAAGTTTTCATTTTTGAATCATACACTCGATACATCACAGGAGGTCTTTGTTCTTGCAGATACACATTGCAAAAATTAAGCGAAAGCTCATTGAAAAACCAGTGCATGCTGCGTTGCTGTTTGCAGTATTGGCATTCCTCTTTTCAAGTTCTTACTTTCATCAAAAAGAAGCACGGCTTTCTTTTTTAAGTTCGCCACAAGTTATTTTGGCGGCGAAGCATACTTTTTCTTCAGGGCATATTCTTCGCGAAGAAGATCTTGGTGAGATTTTGCTTCAAGGAACATTTCTTACCCGTGACATGGTGAGAAATAAAAATGAGGTGCTTGGAAAAGTGTTGCAAGTTGACCTTGAAGCTGGCTCTCCACTTCTAAAGCCGAACTTCTCGGAGATTGGTGCAAACACAGGGCTTGCGCCGGTGATAAATCCAGAAAAAAGATCAATGAGTTTTCTCTTTTCTCCTGAAAATGCATCTGCAGATCTCATCAAGCCTGGAGATAGAGTAGATGTTTTCGCCAATCTTGAAGTTGGTGAAAGAGCGGGAAAATATCTCACCACCATGATTTCCCAAGACCTGCTGGTTTTATCAGTTGGCAAGCATCTTTTTGGCGAACCGTTTAAAAAGAAAAAAACTTCATCTGTTTCAGCCCCGCTTGCCGAAATAAATACACTTTCAAAGGAAACCTTGGTGAGTTTAGAGGTGAGTGTTGAAGAACTCCCAAAACTTATTTTCGCGCGTGAATATGGAAATGTTTCCTTAAGCTTGAGAGCTAAAAATGCAAAAAATGTTCAAGCTTTTCCAAGGGCGAGTGTAGAGGACTTGCTTCCGGGCGAATCTTTTTTGCAACGTAAACAACGCTTTCATGAATATAGAGGTGCGCGGTGAAAAAAATATTCCTTTTCTTTTTAATCCTTTCTTCCGTTTGTGCATTGGCTGAAGCGAAAATACAAGAAGAGCAAATTCATTTGATGAAAGGCGAGTCGAGTACGCACGATACAGGATTTTTAATTGGTGACGTTGCCGTTGGAAATCGAAAAATATTGGATTACATGGTTTCATCAACGCGCGATCAGATTTTTTTGAACGCTCTTTCCGAAGGCGAAACATCTCTTACCGTTTGGGATCAAAATGGAGTGCGGCAGCAGAAGTTGGTGGTGAGTATTTATTCAACGGTTTTACGAGATGTAATGCAAGAAGCTGAAAATACTTTTTCTTCTTTGCCAGAAGTAAAAGTGAAAACAAAAAATGGACGCATTCACCTTGAAGGAAAAGTGGAAGACCTTGATACCCTTGAGGTTGCCCAGAGTTTTGCCAGTTCAAGTCGATATGTAAAAAATAATCTAAAACTTGGAAATGTTGAAATTAAACGCACAGCGGATGAAATTTCTAAAGCCATTCACATTCCAGGAATACAGGTGGTTTCGCATAATAATACCTTTGTGTTGGAAGGCACAGTTTACGATAAAGATCAGGCTCAAAAAGCCTTTGCCATTGCCTCACTTTATTCTCCTCACATCAAAAATCTGATCAGCGTTAAAGAAAAAGGAAGAACGGCCGGTGTGGGTGAAGTGATCATGCTTCACTTTCATTTGCTTGAAGTGAAAAAATCAGCGCTCAAAAACTTTGGCATCCAATGGGCTCCAGGTTCTTTTCCACAAAAAACTTCATCAAACATCACCGGCGGCGGAGGTGGAATCATAAGCGAGATCAGTGGACTGGGAAGAGAGCTGATTGGCTTTGCGTTCAACTTGCTACCCAAAATTCGATACGCGCACCAAAAAGGTGAAGCGAAAATTTTGGAAGAACCAAGCTTGATGGTGAAAAATGGTGAGGATGCCGAAATGTTTAGTGGCACGGAAGTTCCCTACTATCAAGCGGAGCAAGTTCACTTTAAGCAAATGGGTCTAAAAATTGAAGCGAGTCCTATCTATGTTGATAACAAAGTTGATTTGCAAATCAGGGCAAAGCTTTCTGCACCTTCTAGTAATCTTGAGGGTGGCATTGATGAGAGCAGCGTCAACACTTCTGTCATTTGCCCGTTGGGTGAAAGTCTTGTGCTTGCGAACATTATTCGAAATTCAGAAGTTAAAATGAAAAACAGAATTCCAAAAGATATTGATACCTCTTCAGCTTTATTTTCACTTCTTTCGTCACGAGATTTTCAATCCAATAAAAGTGAATTTGTGCTTGTGGTTACTCCAAGTCTTGTAGGTTCTTCCGCCGAAGAATCAGCAGTGAAGCAACTTAGCCGATGGTCTCAAAGTGAAGAAGAGATCATAAAAAACAGATCCAAAAAAGAATATCGTGAATATATCGCAGAAAAAACTCTTGGAGAAGTGATAAAGCCTAAGAAAAGGAAAGTACAGTGGACCAGCAAATATCACCAAAAATAAAAAAGATTTTTGTTGTCGCAGAAGATGATGAGCAAAGTCTGTTTGCCCTTGCAAAAGTTTTTGCTCAGCAAAATCGGGCCTGTCTTGTGTTTTCAGAGTTAAAAAAAATGAATTCTCATATTCTTTCTTTTTCGCAAGAGCTTTCCGATGAGACGCTGAAAGAAATGCTGAAAACTCCGGAACACTACAGTATTTCTTCCCAGAGTTTTTTTGACCTTGATGCAGAAAGGCCTCATTTTCGGCAACAGTATGATTACTTTTTCTTTCCCTTTCATGATGTGAAAGCGGTGTTGAATCAACGCGAAGAAACGTTAATCCTTTTTTCTCTTCACCCCGAAAAGACTGATAAAACAAGCGTTCAAAGGAAAGTTCACGACCTCATGGTGAGTGGAGTAAACAAGAATAATATTGCTGTTTTTTTTACTGAGACTCATCCTTTAGTTGAAACTCAAAACACCATGGAATCACTGTGGGGATTGAATTGCTTTGGGAGTTTAAATGGCGCGAGGAGTATGCTTCAAAAGTGTGAATTATTTTTTCGCGAACAGAAAAGTGAGTTCTCTTTTTCACATGAAGAAATAAAAACGAAAATACTTCCGAAACTCCAAGAGTTTCTTCGTGAAGAAAAAAAAGAAAAAAGAACAAAGTCAGAAGCTGAAATGAGAGATTATATTTCATATTTGTTGGCTCACGAAAATAAAACTCTCTCAGATGATGAAAAAGAATCGCTTGTCTTTTCGCTGCTCTCCGAAGTGAACGGTTTTGGACCATTAGAATATTTTCTGGGCCAAGAAAATATCAGTGAAATTTTGGTTCATGACACAAGATCCATTTACATTGAAGAAAATGGAATCTTATCCAAGACGGAACATCGTTTTTCAAATCGCGAGCAACTGCTAGCCGTGATCGATCGTATTATTTCGCCTTTGGGAAAAAGAATTGATGAAAGTAGTCCGCTTGTTGATGGAAGATTGAAAGATGGTTCTCGCGTAAATGTTATCATACCACCGCTTGCGGTTGATGGTCCTCAAGTTAGCATTCGAAAATTTTCGACAAAAGGTTTCGAAATGGATGATTTGCTTAAGCGAAAAATGTTTTCGGAAGAAATGTATGAATATTTTCAAAAAGCCATTTTAAACAAATCAAATATTCTTCTTTGTGGTGCAACCAGTTCTGGGAAAACCAGTTTTCTTTCGGCGCTCACACATTTTATTCCACTTCAAGAACGATTGATCACTATTGAAGATGCTTGCGAGCTTAAGCTAAAGCACGAGCACGTTGTGCGCCTTGAAGCCAGATCTAAAAACATTGAAGGATCGGGAGAGGTGAGCATTAGAGAGTTGTTGCGAAATGCTCTTCGAATGCGGCCAGACCGAATTATTGTAGGTGAGTGCAGAGGAAACGAAGTGCTCGATATGCTGCAAGCTATGAATACAGGGCATTTGGGGTCACTTACCACACTTCACGCTAACAGTGCGCAAGATGCAATCACGAGGCTGGAAACTATGATTTTACTTGCGGGTGTCGAGATGCCGCTGCGCGCTATTCGAAATCAAATTTCAAGTGCCATTCATGTGCTGATTTTTTTGGGAAAAGATACATCGTCAAAAAGAAGGGTGAAAGAGGTGTGGGAAATACAAGGAATGCAAGGTGATGTGATAAGCCTTCACCCCCTTTATTCATGGAGTGAAAGAGAGAAAAGATGGAAGGCTTCACCTGTTCCCTCTCAGAAAAAAGTTGAAGAAGTGTGGGGTTGTGTATGATTTTTTTTCTGAGTGATGTTTTTAGATTCCTTTTCCTTTTTTCTGTTTCCCTTTTCCTCTTTCGGGAGAAAAAACGAGTGCTCACTTTTTTTGAATCACTTTTTTCATTTTTTTCTCAGCAAAGAGAAAAGAAACAAACAGAATCTTTCGCAAATGCGCTTCCAGACCTGCTTGTAGCCTACTGCTCATTTTTGAGATCGGGCTTCAATTTATACCAATCTTGTGAACTTGCTGCTGAAGAGTCGGAAGGTATTGTGAAAAGAGAATGTGAGCAAATAGTTTATTCGGTTCAATTAGGTTCATCGCTTTCCGATGCCTTTTTGCAGCTCGCTGAAAGACGAAAGCACAAAGAAGTTGAAATGTTTTGTCAGAGTGTTGCTCTGTTTTCAAAAAGTGGTGGAGATCTTTCAGCCTTGTTTGAAGAGCTTGCGCAGACCCTTCAAAGACGAAGAGAGCTTGCAAAAAAAATACTTCAACACACTTCGCAAGCAAAGTGGCAAGGCATTGTTCTGCTGTGTATGCCTTTTTTCTTTTTGCTTGGATTTTTACTTTTTGCGCCAAATTATTGCGCTCCCTTTTTTGAAAGCTCACTTGGGAATGTTTTCCTTGGGGTCATTTTCTTTTTGGAAATACTTGGAGCATTTTTACTGAAGAAAATTTTGAAGGTGCCTGTCTAATGGATAAATACCTTTCACTTCTTTTTCTTTTTGCAGCGAGCTTTTTTTTCTTGCTCTCAATTTGCCTCTATCTTCGGGTGAGGTCCTTTTTTCATGCATCTGGAACGGATGATGTTTGGTTTGCTTCGCTTTTTCACTTTGGGAGAAGAAAGTTGAATAGAGCTTTTAACGCCTTGAAGCTTCAGTCATTTTATGGAGGTTTGCTTGCTTGTTCTGGTTTGTTTTCAAAACTTCAAGCTCTAGATTTGTTTGTGCTTCAAGTTTTGGCAATGTTTGTTCTGTCTGTTTTTTTCACTTTTTTCCTTTCGTTGTTTTCTGCTCTTTTTTTTGCAATTTTAATTTCATTTGGCTTGAGTTTATATTTTTTGGTACAAGTTCGAAAAAGAAAAAATGGAACGATAAAGGAAGTGCTTCCAGATTTTCTCGATTGGCTTTCGTTAGCGGTTAGCTCTGGAAAGGCTTCTCTTCCGGCGCTTCATTGGATCTTGCAGTATGTTTCATTCCCATTTCTTTCTTTCGAGTTAGACCACTTTTTTAAAGACCTTCAACTTGGCATCCCAAAAAAAACAGCCTTGCTTCATTTAGAAAAGCGAGTGGATCAAAAAGATTTTTCTCGTTTTCTCCTTTCGCTTCGTCACGCTGAACAATTGGGAACACCTTTGGCAAATGCGCTAAAACACCTCTCTCACCAGCTGAAAGCAGAAAGGCTTTCCCAAGCGGAAAAGCTTGCACAGCTTGCTTCGCAGAAGATTTTATTTCCTCTTCTTTTCATCATTATGCCGTGCAGTTTTATGATTATTTTTGGCCCCATTTTTATTTGTTTTATGGAGGGTGGAATTGAATCGCTTCTTTTCACATCAGTTTTTTAAAAAAGCAAAACACTCTTGGCAAAAAATAGTTTTTTTTGGTTTGCTCATAGCGTTTGCTTTGCTCAGCATTCATTTTCTTCCTCATGGAAAATTGGCCGATACTTCATTGGGAGCAAAAGGGCTTCTTTTTGTTCTTCTTTCGCTTTTATATGTGAGAAAAAAACCAGATTTCTCTTCTTATACTCAGAGAGAAACTTCTCCTTTGCAAAATGAATACGCACATTTTTTTCTGAAGGCGATGGCATCATCACATGAAAGGGAAGTGTATCTTTTTGATCGCTACTTCAACCTTATTCTTCCGCAGAACGAAAAAAAATCAGCACATTTTGTTGAATTGTTTCAAGACGAGGATGTTCCCGCATTACTTCAGTTCTTAACAGAATCATTTAAACAATCATCTCAATGGCGTTTTTTTATTTCTCATAAGAAAAAGTTTTCCTTTTTTGGACAAGGTGATTTTTGTTGCGTTACCGTGAAAGGAGTGAAGGATGAAGAGGATTTGTGAAATAAAATGGAATGGAAAAACGGTGAAAAATGATTTTGGTAAAAAAAAGATTTTATACCTGTATTTTTTTGAACAATCTCCATTTCTTTCACATGAGATAGTTGGAAATGCGCTTCCACACTCAATTATAGCCAAAGCCATTTTTGGAGCGAGAATAATTTCTCTTCAGTCACACGAAAAATCACGCTACGT
Organism: Deltaproteobacteria bacterium CG11_big_fil_rev_8_21_14_0_20_42_23; assembly: GCA_002796345.1. Lineage (NCBI taxonomy): Bacteria > Deltaproteobacteria > Deltaproteobacteria bacterium CG11_big_fil_rev_8_21_14_0_20_42_23. The sequence continues at coordinate 9,431 of PCXC01000062.1, forward strand.
TTTTTGGAAAAGAAAAATGAAAATGGCACTTAGCGAGTATGTGTTTATTTTTCCATTTCAGAAAATGCACAGATTGTTTTGTGCGGGAGTTATCTCACTTTTAATTGTGGTCATTTTCTTTTTCTCGCAAGCAAATCGTCCACTGTTTTCTGAAAAGGAACTTTTTCAAGAGATTATCCACTATGTACAAGAGGAAAATGAGCAGCAAGCTCATGCTAGCTTTGTTCTGTTGAAAGCACTTTATCCACATTTGAACTCATTGCACTTGATTGATGTTTTGCTTTTAAAGATGAAGGAGAACAGATGAAGAAGAAGTTTCTTTTTTTTCTCATCCTTCTTTTTCTAGCACCACAAGCGTTTGCGAGCGAATTGCACTTTCCTTTTTTGTCTTCACCATTGTTTTACCCTGATAAAGCAAAGCTTCTTTCTTTGTCTCCACATCGCATTGAATTTGAAACAGACATCTATGGAAAAACAGTATCTGTCCTTTATCAGTTTTCTCACTTCGGGAAAATGCTCAGAACATCAGAGCAAGTTTTGAGCTATCAAGAAGAAATGAAAGCTGAACTGAATGACTTCATGCTTCACGATCAGCATCAAGAAAAATTCGAAAATGGATCTTTTCTTTTTTCACGCTTTTCATTTTCAAACGATGAAGGATTGGAAAAGGGTGTTTCGTATAGCTATGCGGGCGATAAAGTTTTTGTAAGCCTCAGTTGTTTTCAGAAAGAAAATGCTTTGGAAGCGTTATTGTTGTGTGCTGAAATTGCGAAAAAAATTAAAAATGAAGCAAATGAGAAAGACAGCGTTTTTGTTCTTTCTGATGAAATACTTTCCCCTGATGCCAGCATCAACTTTTCTGAAGATTTTTGGAAAAGTGGAAAGCTGGATTCATATATTCATTATCTTTTCGCGCTTTCCTTAGAATTGCTTCAAGAAAATGAACTTGTTTGTCTTGAAAATGACCAATACTGCAAGGCGCTTGAATATCAGCTTTTGCTCTTGTCTCAATTTCAAAACGTAAATGAGAAGCTTCGCGCTGAAATTATGTGCAGCCTGCTTTTTGGCAAGAAGCAAAAAGCATATTCATTAAGCCGCCAGTTACTTGAAAAAAAATCACATCCATTCGACATGCTTCTCTACCTCCTTAGTCTTCCAAAACATGATGAAAGAATATTTCCTAGCTTAGAGCATCTTTCGTTTCCAGATCAAAAAATAAAACAATATTGGAAGAGTGTTTTTTTGAATCGAAGAGGGAATCAACTGCTATCACAGTTTTTTACAAACGATATTTCTCGTTCATCAACGATGTTAAAATGTAAAAAGGCTCAAGCCTTCATTCGTGAAGAAAAGTGGAAAAAAGCAAGGCGCATGCGTTCTTCATTTTCCTCTTTTGCGAAAGGGTTTTGTGTTGATCATCTTGATCTTCTGTTTTTGCTTTATGATCGCCATAAAAGTGGCGTGAGCAAAAAACTTTTTACTCTCGAAAAAAGGTATCCTCGCTTTTATGCTTCGGCTTCTTATGCAGAAGCTGCTGTTTCTATATGTGTTGAAGATGAAAAGATGAAAGCTGTGGCGTGGTTTCAAAAAGCAATTCATCTTTTCCCTTCGCACCTCAAGCTCTACAAGGCTTATCTTTACTGTGTTTCCGAAGAGGTGAAGGTGGACGATCTTCGTTTTTTACAGACACATCTCCATCACGTGCCAAGTTCAACAGAAAAATTTCATTTAAATGCAAAACTTCGTTTGGCCTTGAAGGAATTGAGCTCATGAAAGAGATGAAGGTGCTGTTAAATGGAAAAACATATCGCGTTGCTTTGGCCAAAAGCATGAGAGAAAGAAGCTTGGGCATGATGAATGAAGCGCTCATCACCTACGATGGTGTGTTGTTTTGTTTCCCTTTTCGTTTTTGGTGGGGCATTTGGCAGGCTTCAACAGAGTACTTGAACGTTTTTTGGCTGCTGAAACAGAATGAGTCGGAGTTTTTGCTGGTTTCTCACAAAACGTTTGGAAAGACGCCTTCTTTTTTTAAGCGCTGGAACATTTCTTTTTCTCTTTGCCCGGTGAAATATATTTTGGAGTTGAGAATAGACCTCTTACAGAACCGTCGCGAGCCCTCAACGAAGTCCAATAATGGCAACTCAGTCCATTTTTTGCCATTATGCCCATCCTGAGAGTAACGAAGGATCTCCTCTGACAATTGAACGAGGAGACCCTTCCTGCCCGTCCGGCAGGCGGGCACATTCGTTCAGGGTGACAACCAATCAACATCGTCACCATTGGGTTGCGCAGCAGGTTATGCAAGAGGTCTAATATTTCCTTCACTTTAGATTTGAGTTTTTGCTGTGCTTGCCCTAGATAGAAGCGCTATGAAAAAGAAAATTTCCAAAAAGAAAGCTGTGCTCAAAAAGAAAACCACCAAAAAGAAGGTGGCTTCTGCTCCAAAAAAGAAAAGTGCGACGAAAGCAAAAAAAGTGATTTATCGCCACTGGAAAAAGGTTTCTTTTCGTGAAGCTGTTTCCCATATTATTGCCGCGTTAAAGACGCACGATGTAGATGCAGTGCTTATTGGCGAAGGTGCTGCGGCTCTCTACAGCACAGCCATTGAAGTGGAGCATCTTGCTCTGGTCATTCCTGTGTTTCACGTTGAGTTTATGGAAGGCCTGTTGAAAAAACTTTCGTTTCGAATGGGCGAAGTGCGACATTTTACCAGCTCCAAAAGTTCTTTCGATATTCAGTTTTATTCCCCTCCTATTTTGCTTGGAGACAGCAGGGTTAGCCGCTGTGAAACCATCAAAACCCGCATAGCTGACATTGCGCTGCTTTCAGCCACTGACTCAGTGAGAGACCGTCTGGCACAATGGTATCGCTGGGGAAACCGGCGGGCCTTGGAACATGCGCTTGCCGTTGCCCGCAGCCAAGCTGTAGACTTCGATGCCGTTGCTTCGTGGTCTGCTGATGAAGGTGCCACGGATAAGTTTTCGGAGTTTGAGCTTCTGCTCCAAAAAGGATTCTAAGCTTCAGTTGACTTCGTCCTCCTGTTTGTTAGTATCCTCAACAGCTGATGTTTTCCCTCTTTAGCGTTTATCTTTTATGAAAGGAAAGTGAGAAGGTTTATGGAACAAGTCATTAATTATATTGAAGAAAATCAAGATCGTTATCTGAACGAATTAATTGAGCTTCTTAAAATCAAAAGTATTTCAGCTGATTCTGCTTACCGAGGTGAAATCAAACGTGGAGCGGAATGGGTTGCAGACAGGTTAAAAAAGATTGGTTTCGATCATGTTGAAGTGAAAGAAACGAAAGGTTGTCCTGCCGTCTATGGTGATTATCTTCATGCCGGAAAAGACAAGCCTACCATTCTTTTGTACGGTCACTACGATGTTCAACCGCCAGATCCTCTTGAAAAATGGACCAATCCTCCTTTTGAACCTGTAGTGAAAGATGGAGCGCTTTATGCCAGAGGCACTGCCGATGACAAGGGCCAGCTGTATACGCACTTGTGTGCTTTTGAGGCCCTCATCACACAAACCGGTGGGCTGCCAGTAAATGTGAAGGTGTTTATTGAAGGGGAAGAAGAAGCTGGAACAGGAGCTACCGATCTTTTCGTTGAGCAAAATCCAGAGCTTCTTGCCTGTGATGCCATTACCATTTCGGATACGTCTTGGAATAGACCAGATTTGCCTACTATTGTAACTTCTTTGCGCGGACTGTGTTACCTGGAAGTAAAGGTGAAAGGGCCTTCGCGCGATGTCCACTCTGGCGTGTATGGGGGAAAAATTCAAAACCCCTTAAATGCCATGGCAAAAATTATTGCACAACTTCAAGATGAAAACGGAGTCATTCAAATTCCGGGTTATTATGATGATGTGGTGAAGTTGACTGAGCAAGAGCGAAAAGATTTTGCTCGTGTAAATGATGACGAATACTTGAAAAAAGAAATTGGAGTAAAAGCATTGTGGGGCGAGAAAGGGTTTTCCACCGAAGAACGTAACTGGGCCAGACCATCCCTGGATGTGCATGGTGTTTGGGGTGGATATATGGGTGAGGGTTCCAAAACGGTGATTGCTTCTGAAGGCCATTTCAAAATCAGTTCTCGCATTGTAGCCAATCAAAATCCTGAAAAATGCTGCAAGATGATTAAAGACTATATCGAAAGCATTTGTCCCCAAGGTGTAGAGGTTGAAGTGAAGGTGTTGCATTATGGTGAGCCTGTTATGGTTCCTGTTGATAGCCCCTATTTGGTTGCGGCGCAAAACGCCTTCGAATCAGCGTTTGCAAAGAGACCACAGCTCGTCCGTGAAGGCGCTTCCATTCCCATTACAGCGGTGTTTCAAAAAGTGCTGAAAGCTCCTTCTATTATGGTGGGTTTTGGCTTGAACGCAGATAATATCCATTCGCCCGATGAAAATTTTAGACTTGAGCACTTTTATAAAGGCATCAAAACCTGTGCCTATTTGTACGATGAATTTTCTCGCGTTAAGGCCTAAAGTATTTGATGCGTTGACTTTGAGATGTGCATAAATAGAATCTCTCATCAAAAAGGAGCACTTGTGTCATTTATCAATGAAAAAACAAAAGAAGTGAACTGTAAGGTTGTCTATTATGGTTCTCCGCGATGTGGAAAGTCTACAAGCCTTAAGTCCATTTGCAAGCAAGTGAAGAAAAATTCAAAAGGTGACCTGATTTCACTCAATCAAGATGATGATCGCACTTTGTTTTTCGATTTTGTTCCGCTTACGCTTGGGAAGTATAAAAATTACTCCTTGCGTTTGCATCTCTACACCGTTCCCGGAGAAATGGGCTACAGCCAAGCGCGTTCGCTGACATCGAAAGGTGTAGACGGTGTGGTATTCGTAGTGGATTCTCAGCTGGACCGGATGGAAGCTAATATTCAGGCTTTGCAGTCACTTCGCGAGATTTTGGCAAAGGAAGGCCACGACCTTTCCACGGTTCCTCTTGTGTTTCAGTACAACAAACGCGATGTGCAAAATGCTCTTCCGGTGGAAGAAATGCGTGCGGTTTTAAGCCAAAGCCTTCAGGGCGAAGGCGTAGAGACGGTAGCCACTGAAGATGTTGGCACCTTTCAAGTGCTTGAAAAAATTGCAGGAAAAGTGCTTCGGAGTTTAAAAGAAAAACGCGATTAGTTTTTTCGCCTCCCCTCTAAGCAAGTGTTTACGCGCCTTTCACGGGCGCATTTTTTTTACGTTCATTCATTTTTTTGACACTCTTTCTTTTTTTGTTCTGTCAAAACGAGAGAAACAGCCTCCATTTTACCGTTCATTTTTTGCAATGCCTTGAAACTCCACCTCTTTTTTTGCATCATTCTCTTGGCACGTGCCTTGCCCTTATTAGCCTCTCGTAAGAAGCAAAGGGTTGGGGGAAAAACGCTAACACTGGGAACTATGGAGGTCCTATGCGAAGCAATTTTTTCCGCCAGAAAGAAGTACTTGCTGTCATCATCGTTTTACTGCTCATGGTTTTTACTCAGCCAGTGCAGGCTGCGCACAGTTTATGTCCCGATGTTATCCCCAGTAGCAATCAGCATGCAAAAGAGATTATGAGCAGTTTGGAAGCAGGTCTTCTTGAGCCTGAAATGGATTCCGACGACTGCGCTTTTGTAGATGCCGAGCGAGAACTCACTCTTGGTGAAGCAATTAAAGCTATGTGTCGAGCTTCAAGTATGACGATGGAAGTTCTTCCCGACGCATCTTGCCAGCCGCCGGCTGATGAGGCTAGCCTTGCAGGTTTTGATTGGGAATTTGCAACGTGTGTCAACAATCTCTACAAAAACGGTATTTTGAAAACCTATACTGATCAAGTGTATCCAAGTTCTTGTCCTGATGCTTCCCAGCCCGCGAGGATGGACAGCATGATTTCAATGTTGGCCAGAACTGTGCTGAGTAAGCCAGGCGTTGCCGATGGGTTTTCGATGTACAAAGTGCTTTCACGTGACGATCTTTACGACGGCCCAGCTTTGGGAGCAAACACAAGTTGGGGATTGCCTTCGCCTTACGTTCGTTATCTCCATACCATCACCTGCGGAAGAGAGCTTGGCTTCGATGCCAGTTCGGATTTTTCCGATAGAACGTTTTCCAGAAGTCATGTGAGTTTTGAAGATGCGGCAAATTTGCTTCAGCATCTTCACACTTCTGAAGACTGCGCCAAAGAGATTGAAGTGAAGCTGGAATCTACTTCGCTGCGTGCAACGAGAATCAGCTTCATTATGGGCTTGTTAAAAAAATATCATGTCGTTCCAGATGCACAGATTGAAAGTGAAGCTGAAAATAATGCAGGCCAAAATTTCCCTTCAAACGGAAACATCGATTTGACGCCACCTTCAGAGGAACTTGCTCCTGAAGTAGTGGCTCCAAGTAATGGGAATGGTATTGTTGTGCCAGCTCCTGCAGTGGAGCCTGGAGAAGTTGTTGCTCCCAGCAATGGCGCTGGAATTGTGGTGCCTGCTCCAGCAGAAGAACCAGTGGAAATTGTTGCCCCTTCAAATGGCAATATCGATTTAAGCAATGTGGGAAGCGGATCAGCTGTCAGCTCACCTTCGGTTGACTATACTCCGTCACATATTGTTTATGGTGGTCCATTAGAATCAAATGGAACAAATGGAAGTATAGAGAACAGTGTTGATGTATCAGGAATAAATTCTACTCCTTTGTACACCATTACAAATGGTTCAGTTGCGAACACAGAAAGCAATGGAACGTACACTCACGAAGATGCCTTTGGATCTGTTGGTGGAGGAAATGTGGTGAATGGAAATCTGCAAGCTGCAGATTCTGATGATCGCACCGTTTCGGTTTCACAAGTTGAGCTTAGTCCAGAAGCTGAAAATACGTTGACGCATCTTTCTGATAGCTCGGCATTAGGAAATGCAATTGGGGCAAATACAAACTTGCAAACCAGTTTGCAGCCAAGCGTGGGAAATCTAGGCTCAACAAGTCTTCCAGGCCTTAGCTCATCTGGAAGTGTTACACTTCCGTCAAGTGGAAGTGAAGAACCAAGTCTGCAGCTTCAACGTAATGCTGAAAACGCAGGCGAAGTTGGGGAAGTTCCATCAATCGGTGTTCCTCTTAATATTGAAATAGCTGGATCTCCTGTCTTAAGCCCTGAAGAACTTGCAGAGCAAGAACGTCAAGCTGCTCTTAATGCTTTTCACGAAGTTGATGCAGCTGCAGAAGCAAATGCAAGAGAACAACGTGATCAAGAGCTTGATGATGCCACGCACAGTTTTCTCGAAACTGACAGAGCACTCTCTGCCGAAGAAGAAAAAGCACAAGAAGAGGAAGAGGCAGCGCGAAGAGCCTTTCAGCTTGTAGCTGAAGCTGCAGCGCAAGATGAAAAGGCTGGAATAGAAGCAGAGGCTGCGGCAGTTCGTAATTTGTTCAGAACAGTTGATGCCGAAAAGGAAAACACTGAAGAAGAAAGCAGTGATGAAGAGACAGATGATACACCAAGTGAAAGAGAAATTCTCAACTTGCTAAAATAAGGATCTTGTTTCCCTCAAAGAAGGAAGGCCGCGCTCAATGGTGAGTAGCGGCCTTCCTGTTTTTTTGTTTTTGAATTGTATTTACTGTGGAACTGTTTTCCAGTCTTGCAAAAATTTTTCAAGTCCACTGGTAGTAAGGGGATGATTCATCAGTTGTTTGATCACTGAAAAGGGAATCGTGGCAACGTCAGCTCCCATAAGGGCTGCCTCGTGAACGTGAATGGGGCTTCTCACACTCGCCACTAACACTTCAGTTTCAAAATCATAATTGTTATAAATCTGAACAATGTCAGCAATAAGATCCATGCCTGGCGTGGTGATGTCGTCAAGTCTTCCCACGAAAGGGCTTACATAACTTGCTCCAGCTTTTGCAATGAGAAGGGCTTGGTTTGGTGAAAAGCAAAGCGTGACATTGGTTTTTATGCCTTTGTCAGAGAAAAACTTACAGGCTTTTAATCCTTCAACGGTGGAAGGAATTTTAATCACTGCGTTTGGTCCCACATCGGCAAGTTTTAAGCCTTCTTCAATCATGCCTTTTGCATCGAGTGCGGTAACTTCAAGGCTGATAGGCTTTTCCGGGAGTTCTGAAAAAATTTCTTTGATGACTGTTTTAAAATCTTTTCCGGTTTTTGCGACCAATGAAGGATTGGTGGTGACACCGTCAAGCAGTCCCATTTCATTTGCTTCTTTAATTTCGTTGATGTCTGCACTATCAATAAAAAACTTCATGTTTTTTCCTTTCACATGCTGCTGGTTTAATTACTTCCGCAGCGAGGGTTGCAATAATATTTTCCGTTTTGTTCTTTTGTGTCATTTTTTAAAAGATACACTTCACATTTTGCGCACTGCACCATTTCTCGTGGAGAGGAAACAGTCTTTTGTTCAGCTTTTGCCGTTGGCTTTGTTTTTTTATCTCCCAGCGAAAGCAAGCCTTTAATAAAACGATACAGCAAATAGAAGAGAAGTAATTTTAACAGAAATGACATGTGTGTTCACTCCAGCAAACTAAGTTTTCATGTGGATTGGCCGCACTATAATCATTTAGCAGATGTTGGCAAGTTTTTCCGAAGACCGGGTGACGCGCATCTGGAGCTAGTTTGCACAGTGGTTCCAATACAAAAAGTCTCTTGTGCATTTCGGGATGAGGTATTTCAAGTTCATCTGTTTTGAAAATAAGATCATCAAAAAGAATGATGTCGAGATCGATAATACGTGAAGCCCACTTTTTTTGTTTTTCTAAGCGTCCCATTTCTTTTTCAATTTCACGTAATTCCCGAAGAAGTTCTGTTGGCCCAAGTCTTGTTTGTACGGAAAGCACACCATTGCAATAATCTGCTTGGGCAATTTCATCCAACGTGAGGGCTTTTGATTTGTACCAAGGTGACGATGAAATGAGGCTTATATTTTTATGAGCTGCAATTTTCTCTGAGGCTGTGATGCAGTTTTGGTAAGGGTTTCCCAGGTTTGATCCCAGAGCAATATAAGCAGTATGTAACTTCATTATGTTGTGGGCTCTGTCTTTTCAAGAATGCGGTCAAGAGCTTCTTTCCAGTGATAAGCTTGCACATGAGAAAACTGCTTTGCCTCTGGATCATTAGAAATGAGGTAATGTTTTGCTTTTTTAACGTCAGCTCCCAGTGTTATCAAGCTTTTGGCGTGTCTTTCATCAACTCTTTGTGCGGATTTGATTTCTATGAGTGCAGGTGGGAAATTTCCTCGCTCAATAATGAGATCTATCTCAAGCTCATCATTGATTCTCAAGTATGAAAGCTTAAATTGCTTCTCTTGGTAAGTTAACCGTCGATGAAATTCATTTATAATAAAGGTTTCAAATAATTGTCCGTATTCAAAGCTTTGAGGAGAGAGGTCATAGTCAACTTGACCAGCTAACGCCCGTACAACACCAGGGTCGAAGAAATAAAATTTAGGAGCTTTTTTCTGCTGTTTGCGAAGAGAAGTATGATAGGCCAAAAGCCGAAATCCAAGAAGCGTGTCTTCTAAAATATCGTAGTATCCACTTACAGTTTTGGGGTCAGAGTGAATATCTTTGGCAATGTTTGAGTAGTTAATAACCTCAGCATTCATTTGTGCAGCAACATCCAGGAATCGACGAAATGGAGGAAGTTTTCGAATAATCTGCTCTGTAATAATTTCTTCTTTCAAGTATGTTTCTGTGTAGGCTTTTAAAAATCTGGCTTTGTCAGGTTCATTTTCGAAGCTGAAAATCTCTGGTAGGGAACCAAACTTTAAGACGTCATAAAGAGAAAAACTTTTTTGCAGTTCAGAGACGGTTAAGGGAAACAAGTGATAAACAAAAGCTCGGCCGGCCAAGAGATTTGCAGCTCCTCGTTTGAGTTTCCTGGCACTTGATCCTGTAAGGGCAAATTTGAATTGTTTTTTTTGAATGAGTTTATGAACAAGATCTAAGAGTGCTGGAACTTTTTGCACTTCATCGATAATGACCCATGGCTTTTTCCCTTTATAAGGATCAAGGCGATGGAGAAGATTGTTGGGGTAGCTCATGAGTTCTTGGGCAAGTTCAAAGTTGAGGAGGTCTAAGACCACCACTTCATCAGGAGAAAAAAGCTGCTCTAGGAGGGTAGATTTTCCGGTTCCACGTGCTCCAAAGAGAAAAAAAGACTGTGATTTTGAGGGGTTAAAGAGTCTAGAGAACATAAACCAAATTTTACCATTATTTTTGGGTCATGGTCAAAGCATTTTTTTTGGCAGCTACTTCAAGCCCAACACATCAAACATGCTGTATTTTCCTGGAGCTTTTCCCACAATCCATTTTGCAGCTGTGAGAGAACCTGCTGCGAAAATATCGCGAGTTTTTGCGTGATGAGAAATGGTAAGGCTTTCCTGTTCGTTGCTAAAAGTAACGCCGTGGTCACCAATCACTTCACCTTCGCGAAGAGCTCTGCAGCTAACGGGTTTGTCTTGAGCAACATTTGCCTCTGGGCCTTCCACATAACTTACTTGATCTGGCTTAAAGCCAGAGCCTTTCAGCGCATGCTCTAAAACACGGACGGCCGTTCCGCTTGGGCTGTCTTTTTTGTGGATGTGGTGAGTTTCTTCAAGGTCAATGCGCATGTTCATGCCAAAAGCTTTTGCTGCTTTTTCAACAATATTAAAAAGAACATTCACTCCTATACTCATATTGGGAGCGTGAATGATGGCCACTTTTTTACTGGCTGCAGTAATGAGTGCCGTTTCATTTTCACTAAGACCTGTTGTGCCAATAACAATGGGAACACCGTGCTCTGCCGCAATTTGCGCGTTATGAACACTTGATTCTCGAGAAGAAAAATCGATGATGGCATCAGCGCCGGTAATCACATCTTCAAGTTTATCGCCTTGATCAACTCCAGCTTTTAAGGTGAGTAATGGGTCTGCTTGAATAAGGGCACAAATGCGTTGGCCCATTCTTCCTTTGCTGCCAATGACGATGATGTTTGTGCTCATAAAACCTCTTTCAAAAGAGAAGATGTCTCTTAGTGAAGCAAATGATATTTTTCCATTACGGCAATGAGTTCTTTTTTAAGAGCTGGGCTCATGGTGGTGATGGGAAGGCGAAATTCTTCATTACATTTTCCAAGTTGCGCCAACGCTGTTTTTACAGGAATAGGATTTGATTCGATAAAAAGAGCTTTGTTGATGAGCGAAAGATTTTGATCAAGCTCTTCGGCTTTTTTTACATCGCCAGCAGCAAAAGTATCCCATACTTCTGAAACCCTTGCAGGAAGCAGGTTTGCGGTTACCGATATGCAACCTTTTCCTCCATCTTTGTAGATTTCCAGGTTCATGGGATCGTCGCCAGAAAAAACGCTAAAGTTTTCAGGAGTGCTCTCAATAATGTGTTTGATTTGTTTGATGTCGCCGCAGGCTTCTTTGGTGGCCATAATGTTTGCAAGTGAAGAAAGACTGATTGTTGTTTCGGCTGACATGTTTACGCCAGTTCTTCCAGGAACGTTATACAAAATAAGAGGAAGTTCTACTTTTTCAGCGATAGCTTTATAATGTTGAAATAACCCTTCTTGCGTTGGCTTGTTGTAGTAAGGGCAAACCGAGAGATGTGCATCGGCACCAGCGTCTTTTGCATGCTGTGCAAGTTCAATTGCGTGAAGGGTGTTGTTTGAACCGGTTCCCGCAATAACGGGAATTTTGCCTTTGCAGACATCGACCGCAAGACGAATGATGCGATCGCGTTCTGAATGAGAAATAGTGGCAGCTTCTCCCGTTGTGCCAAGAACAACCATGGCATCGGTGCCTTGTTCAATATGCCAGTTGATAAGTGATTCCAATTTTTTTTCGTCGATAGCTCCATTGTGAAAAGGAGTTACAACGGCAACCATAGATCCTTGAAGTATCATAGAGTTCTCCAAAAAATTATACGAGGGCTTCGCCTTTACAGATAATTTCTGCAGGCCCCTTAAGATAGATGTGATTATTTTTGGTGCTCCATTCAACTTCTAGTTTTCCACCAGACATTTGAATTCTAATTTTTCGATCGGTGAATCCATTAAGAACACCTGCCACGCAAACAGCGCTGGCAGCAGATCCGCAGCCAAGCGTTTCGCCCGTTCCGCGTTCCCATATGCGAACTTCAGCATCGTTTTTGCTGAGGATATTTACAAAGCTTACGTTTACTTTTTTTGGAAACACATTGTGGTTTTCAATCATGGGACCAAAGCGTTCTATGTTGAAATCGGCAAGATGGTCTTGAAAAATAACACAGTGTGGATTTCCAACCGAAAGACAGGTGACGCGAAAATCTTTTGCTTCCATTTTGAGAGGGCGATTTACCACGCGGCCAGAAAGATTTACGGGAATGTCTTTTCCCTTCATGATGGGTTCACCCATATCAACTTCAATGGTTTTGCTGCTGACTTTTGTTTCTCTTGGGCCAACTGCTGTTTCAAAAACAATGTCTTTCTTCGCGGTATATTTCATTTCACGGACATATTTTGCCAAGCAACGAAGGCCGTTTCCGCACATTTCGGCTTCAGTGCCATCGGCGTTGAAGGTTCTCATGGCGTAATCGTATTTACGAGATTTGCTGAGCAAAATCATTTGGTCAGCTCCGATGCCGGTGTGGCGATTGCACAATTTTTTGGCAAGGTGGCTTGGGTTTGTAGCGTGAGCAGTTGATTTGGTGCAGTCGATGATGAGGACATCATTTCCGATACCGTGCATTTTGGTAAAGGGAACTTTCTTTGCTTTGACTGTTTTTTTAGCAGCCAATTTTTTTGCGCTTGTTTTTTTTGTTGTCCCCATGGGGCTCTCCTTTAAACCGGATAAGTACTTGATTTATAATAAAATTTTCGGGACTCTATCAAGCCATCTTCTCTTTGTCAAGTCTTCCAATGCGCTGTGGAAGGTATTTTAAGCCTGGTGAGGTGAAAAAAAGCTTGTCCTTCCAAGAGATTCTGGGATATAGTGGCTGGCGTTGTAGAGGTGTTCTTTTCAAGTATCCTTCGGGCATAGTTTCAAAAAGACCCGTTTTTAAGTTCAGTCTTCATACAATCAATATCCTTCAAACTGGAGTTAAGCCCTTAGTATTTAAAGTTTTTTCAGCAATTCCTCTTTATCCCTATGAACCACAATATTTTTTTAATCCCACAATGAAATGTTTTCAGAGAAACAAAGGAGTGCGTTTATGCATTTAAGTGAACTAAAGCAGAAGAAAATTGCAGATTTGGTTGAAATGGCAACCGAACTTAAGGTGGAAGACGCTGCCAATCTTCGCAAGCAAGAACTGATTTTCGGCATGCTGCAAGCTCATGCTACTCAAAACGGAGCTATTTATGGCGAAGGGGTTTTAGAGACACTTCCCGATGGCTTCGGTTTTTTACGTTCTCCCGATAGCAATTACCTTCCTGGGCCAGATGATATCTATGTTTCTCCATCGCAAATTAGGCGCTTTGGCTTGCGTAAAGGTGATGTGGTTACGGGACAAATTCGACCTCCAAAAGATACCGAACGCTATTTCGCCTTGCTGAAAGTGGAAAAAATTAATTTTGAAATTCCAGATAAAGCGAAAAAGAAAATTCTTTTTGATAACTTAACGCCACTTTATGCAAATACCAGGCTTCGTCTTGAAACGGATGATCCCAAAAACTTTTCTGCGCGTATCATGGACTTGTTTACTCCGGTAGGTCTTGGTCAGCGGGCTCTTGTTGTTGCTCCTCCAAGAACGGGCAAAACAATGTTACTTCAGAATCTTGCAAACTCGATCACAAAAAATCACCCAAAAGCAATGATGATTGTTTTGTTGATTGATGAGCGACCAGAAGAAGTAACGGACATGCAGCGTTCTGTAAAAGCTGAGGTAATTTCATCTACCTTCGATGAACCTGCGCAACGTCACGTGCAGATTGCAGAAATGGTGATTGAAAAAGCAAAGCGCATGGTTGAGCATGGAAACGATGTGATTATTTTGCTCGATTCTATTACTCGTCTTGCAAGGGCTTACAACGCTGTAGTTCCTCCGTCTGGAAAAATTCTTTCGGGTGGTGTGGATGCCAATGCACTTCACAAACCAAAACGATTTTTTGGTGCAGCGAGAAATTTGGAAGAAGGTGGAAGTTTAACTATTGTGGGTACAGCACTTGTGGATACCGGAAGTAGAATGGACGAAGTGATTTTTGAAGAGTTCAAAGGTACTGGTAACATGGAAATCCACCTCGACCGCAAACTCATGGAAAAACGTATCTTCCCGTGTATGGATATTAATAAATCCGGAACACGAAAAGAAGAATTGCTGCTCACAGAAGAAGAATTGAATAAAGTGTGGATACTTCGAAAAATGATTCAGCCATTAAATCAAATTGACGCGATGGAATTCATTCAAGACAAAATGAGACATACTAAAACGAATGACGAATTTTTGAAGTCGATGAATCAATAATTTTATTAGACCTCTAATGGCAATTCAGTCCATTTTTTGTCATCCTGAGAGTAACGAAGGATCTCCTCTGACAATTGAACGAGGAGACCCTTCACATTCGTTCAGGGTGACAACCAATCAACATCGTCACCATTGGGTTGCGCAGTAGGTTATGCAAGAGGTCTATTGGATGCCCACGGCATTTGTGATGTTGCTTCTGCCACGTACCTGAAGTTTTAGATGTGGAAACTGTGCATAAACTTGCGTGGAGCTTCCGCCGTCTAAACTCATAGCGTTGAGGCAGGCTGGCCCGCCATCTTTTTCGGAGAGACCTAGAAAAGTTCCAAGCTCTTTGAGATAAAGCCCAACCCCTTCGGCGATTGCCAAAATAATTTTCCCATCCCTTGTGATGCCAATGGCAGTGCGATGTGTTCGCTCATCTTTGAGTTGTGGCACTTTTCCCTGGATTAAAATTCTGGGGCCAGCTTGAAGGGCAAAGCTGATAGTGTTTTCAAATTGAAAGTGTTCTGGCCTTGTAATTTCAGCTTTGTCTCCGCGAATCGAAAAAATGCTCCACCAACTTGTGGGGTGAAGAGAGTTTAGGATTTTTCCGTTTTCGACGAGAAGCCCAATTGATTTTCCTTCAGGAGTAAAAAAGCCCCCATTTACTACAAGTGACATATGGTGCTTGCGAGCAAAATATTCAGCAGTTTTTCCCGTTCCATGGTTTTGTTCATCGCGCAGCACATGGAATTTTTTTTTGCCCGGGGTAATTTCAAAAAGGTGAAGAGGGGTGACGCCCAAGTTTTTTACATTCCAAGAATGAAGAGAATATCTAATACCGTCGTCAAGCGGCTGCCATTTCAAGGATGCGATTTTTACTTCGGGTTGGGCAAAAGAGAAGGAAACGGCGCCAAAAAAAACAAACAGAAAAACGGAAAAAATGCCCAAGCGTTTTTTTGTTGCGCGATGTTGGTGGTGTGGCCGCATAATCTTAAGCCACTATCGGAAATGATTTTAGAGTGCAATGGCGCTTTTTAGCGGCCCCAGATATTTACTGAAGTGCCTTCGCTGACTTGTTCTTGACCTTTGATGATAATGAGATCGTCTTCACGCAGTCCTTCCGCAATTTCGGTCATATCTCCATAGGTCTCTCGCGGTACAACCCTTACCTGATGTGCTTTTCCCTTGATGACAGTGTAAACATAATGACGTGATCCGATGCTCAGAATGGACTCGGCGGGGATGGCGAAAAATTGTTTTTTCTTGCTGCTCACCAACTCAACCATGGCCTCATCGCCAATTTTGAGGGCGGAGTTCGTATTTGGCACTTCGGCTTTTGCTTCGAAGGTATTATCGGCTGCGCGAAGTTCAGTTCCAATGCTGGAAATTTTTCCTCTGACGGCTTCACCTGGCAATCCCCTCGTTTTTACGCGGAGTTCTTGCCCAATTTTTATGCTTTCGGCCTCGTATGCGGGAAGACGGAAGCTGACGAGGATGGGATCGATGCTTACGATTTCAATCAATGTTTTTCCAGCTTCATATTTTGATCTGGGTGAAGCAGAGATAGATTTTATAATTCCAGATTGAGGGGAGGTAATGAAAGTGTTTTCAGTTTGTGCTTCAAGTGCTTGAATTTTGAGCTGAAGTTCTTCGGTTTCTTTTTCGTACAGCGAAAGTTTGCTTTCGAGATCGTCGTAGTCGCTTTGGTCTAGTTTTCCATCGAGGAGGAAGTCATCTTTATTTTGAAAAAGATATTGCGTGCGCTCATTTTTCCCTTGGACATCCAAGAGTTTAGCGCGTGCTTGTGAAAGTTGAATGTTAATTTCATCTTCAGAAAGTTGAAGAACTCTTTCGCCAGCTTCAACGTTTGTATTGAGGTCTACCAAAACATTTTCCACGTAAGCATCGGCGGGAAGGGAAATGTTGCTTGTTTTACTTGGCTCGAGCGTGCCCGAAAAACGAAGTAAGCTGGAACGTTCCTGAAGAGAAACATTTCCAACAGTTACGGGAATACTGGGAGGTTCTTGCCGAAAAAGGCGGGAAAGGAAGCCTGTTTTGTTTTGAGGTGCTTCGGCGCTTCTTCTTTTATTCTCTGAACTGCTGCATGAAAAAGAAAAGGCGACGAAAAAAAGAAAAGCAAAAACAATTGTTCTGTCCTGCAGCTTCATGCAGTGGAGCTATAGTAGATTCTTTTGGAAAAACAAGAGTTTATTTACACAGTTGGGAAGAGAAATGAAGGCTGAGGTGATGAATCTGCTTACGATTGCAGAGACAAGTTTCGCTGCTGCTTTTAATAACGATCCCTCCTTGACGGGTCTTGAGGGGCGTGTTACTCGCGCTTAGTTTTTTGTTCATTTAAGGAGTGTTTATGCTGGAAATGGATGACTTGGTCTCCCTCTGCAAACGCAGAGGCTTTATTTTTCAAAACAGTGAAATTTACGGTGGAATCAACGGATTTTGGGATTTTGGCCCTGTTGGCGTAGAGCTGAAACGCAGGGTAAAAGAATCGTGGTGGAAGTTTATGGTGCGTGACCGCGATAATGTGGTTGGCATCGACACTTCCATTATTGCGCATCCTCAAACTTGGATTGCTTCGGGCCATGTGAAAAGTTTTAGCGATCCCATGGTGGACTGTCAAAAATGTAAACGTCGTTTTCGCGCCGATCACATTGCCGATGCCGGAACCGTTTGTCCTGAATGCGGCGGTGAACTTACGGAAGCGAGAGCTTTCAATCTTATGTTCCAAACTTCGGTTGGAGCTCAAGTGGATGCTGCATCAACTGCTTACCTTCGCCCTGAAACGTGTCAGTCTATTTTTACGCAATTCAAAAATGTGCAAGTGACTTCACGTCAAAAAGTTCCTTTTGGCATCGCTCAAATTGGAAAAGCCTTTCGCAACGAAATTACGCCGCGCAATTTCATTTTTCGTTCTCGCGAGTTTGAACAAATGGAAATGGAATTTTTCTGCCACGAAGAAGAAGCCGGAAAGTGGTATGAATATTGGGTAAGCCAGCGATTTGCTTGGTTCAAACAGCTTGGAATTAATGCTGCTCGTTTGCGACTACGACAACACGAAAAAGATGAGCTGGCACATTATGCAAGAGGTTGCACTGATGTTGAATATGAGATGCCGTTTGGTTGGTCCGAAATGGAAGGCATCGCAAACAGAACCAATTACGATTTAAGCAAGCATCAAGAAGTGTCTGGAAAAGATTTGCAGTACTTTGATGACAAACGAAATGAAAAATATATTCCGTGGGTTATTGAAACTTCAGTTGGCGTAGACAGAACGTGTCTTGCCGTTCTTGCAGACGCATACCACGAAGAAGAAGTTGATGGCGAAAAAAGAGTGGTGATGAAGTTTGCTCCAAGCATTGCCCCCATTCAAGTTGCGGTCTTTCCTCTTTCTGCAAAATTATCTGAACCGGCAAAAAAAGTTCACGATGAGCTTAAACAAAAATTTACCGCAGAATTTGACGTGGCTGGTTCCATCGGAAAACGTTATCGCAGATACGATGAAGTGGGCACTCCATTTTGCATTACTTATGATTTTGAAAGTGTAAATGACAACGCCGTGACCGTTCGGGAACGTGACAGTATGAAACAAGAACGCATTTCTTGTGATCAACTTGAAAAATATCTCTCGGAACAATTGAGTGGCAAGTAACAGACGAAGCCTGGCTTCAAGGAGGATGTGTGAGTAAGAAATATGTGTATACGTTTGGTGGTGGAAAAGCAGAAGCTGACGCTACGATGAAAAATTTACTCGGTGGCAAAGGTGCAAACTTAGCCGAGATGAATCAAATTGGTTTACCTGTTCCTGCAGGATTTACCATCTCAACTGAGGTGTGTACATATTACTACGAACACGGGAAGTCCTATCCACCTGAATTAGAGCAGCAAGTAAAAGCTGCCATTGCCAATGTTGAAAAAGTGATGGATGCAACATTTGGTGACACAGAAAATCCACTTTTGCTTTCAGTAAGATCTGGCGCGCGTGTTTCCATGCCGGGCATGATGGACACTGTTCTCAACTTGGGGCTTAATCAAACAACGCTTCAAGCCATCATTAAAAAAACAGATAATCCACGTTTTGCTTATGACAGCTATCGCCGTTTTATTCAGATGTACGGCAATGTTGTGCTTGGCGTTGAACATCACAGCTTCGAAGAAATTATTACGGAGATGAAAACGAAAAAAGGCGTGAAGCTCGATACCGACTTAGACGTTGATGATCTCAAACTTTTGGCGGAACAATTTAAAGCAGAGGTAAAAAAATGTATTGGCCGCGATTTTCCAGAAGATCCCAAAGAACAACTGTGGGGTGGAATTAGTGCTGTGTTTACTTCATGGCAAACCGAACGTGCCATTGCCTACAGAAAATTAAATGACATTCCTCACAATTGGGGAACCGCTGTAAACGTGCAAGCCATGGTATACGGAAACATGGGAGATGACTCTGCCACGGGCGTTTGCTTCACGCGCGATCCTTCTACAGGTGAAAATAAATTTTATGGCGAGTATCTCATCAACGCGCAAGGTGAAGATGTTGTTGCGGGTGTTCGTACTCCAAACGAAATCACACAATTACAAGGTGAAATGCCAGAGGCTTATGCCGATCTGGTGAAAGCATATCAAAAACTTGAGCATCATTACAAAGACATGCAAGACATCGAGTTTACCATTCAGCAAGGTAAATTGTGGATGCTGCAAACCAGAAATGGAAAAAGAACAGCCGCAGCAGCTGTTCGTATTGCCGTTGAAATGGTAAAAGAAAAAATTCTCTCACAAAAAGAAGCCATTCTTCGTGTTGATCCTGCAAGTTTAGATCAGCTTTTGCATCCACGTATCGATCCTAAAGTTGACAGAAATGTTCTCTGTAAAGGTTTGC
The DNA here is from genome assembly GCA_002796345.1 of Deltaproteobacteria bacterium CG11_big_fil_rev_8_21_14_0_20_42_23. NCBI lineage: Bacteria > Deltaproteobacteria > Deltaproteobacteria bacterium CG11_big_fil_rev_8_21_14_0_20_42_23. The sequence goes on from PCXC01000062.1 coordinate 28,715, forward strand.
CAGCTTCTCCTGGTGCTGCTGTAGGAAAAGTTGTTTTCTCAGCTTCCGATGCAGAAGCTTGGGATGAGCGCGGCGAAAAAGTTATTCTGGTTCGCATCGAAACTTCTCCCGATGACATCAAGGGTATGGCGGTAGTGCAAGGTATTCTTACTTCTCGCGGCGGAATGACTTCCCATGCGGCCGTTGTTGCCAGAGGTATGGGAAAAACTTGTGTTGCAGGTTGTGGTGCTCTTCACATTGATTACAAAACGAAACAGTTTATGGTGGGAGAGACGGTAGTAAAAGAGGGCGATTTTATTACACTAGATGGAAGTAAAGGTGAAATTATGGTTGGTGCTTTGGCCACCATTGACCCTGAGCTTTCTGGTGAGTTTGGCGAATTTATGGAGTGGGTTGAAGCTCATCGCAAAATGGCAGTCCGCGCAAACGCAGATTCACCGCATGATGCAGAGGTGGCCAGAAAATTTGGCGCAACTGGAATTGGACTTTGCAGAACCGAACACATGTTCTTTGAAGGCGATCGCATTGATTCTGTTCGCGAAATGATTCTTTCATCTACTCGTGAAGGCATGGCAAAAGCGCTGGCAAAATTGGAGCCAATGCAACGCCAAGATTTCAAAGGTATCTTCAAAGCTATGGACGGATATCCCGTTACAGTTCGCTTGCTCGATCCACCACTTCACGAATTTTTGCCGCATACCGAAAATGAAATGGTTGAACTTTCTCAAAAAATTGGAGTTTCGGTTGATGTACTCAAGAAAAAAGCTGGAGAACTTCACGAGTTCAATCCCATGCTTGGTCACCGCGGATGTAGATTGGGCATCACTTTCCCCGAGATCTATGAAATGCAAACGCGCGCTATTATGGAAGCAGCATGCGAGCTTGCAGGTGAAGGTGTAAAAGCTATTCCTGAAATTGAAATTCCACTTGTGAGTCTTCCAGAAGAAATTAAATTCTTGCGCGAACGTTGTGAAAAAGTTGCTCAAGCTGTTATTCAGGCTTCAGGCCATGATGTTCATTACACGATTGGAACCATGATCGAACTTCCACGTGCCTGCGTTGCTGCTGGGCAAATTGTAGAATATGCAGACTTTATGAGCTTTGGAACAAACGATCTTACGCAAACTACCTTTGGTTTTTCGCGCGACGATTCTGGAAAATTTCTTGAAGAATATGTAGACAATCACATTCTTCCTCAAGATCCATTTATCTCTATTGATGAAAATGGAGTTGGTCTTTTGATGGAAATTGCAGTAGAGAGAGCCAGAGCAAAAAAACCAAATGTTGATTTTGGTATTTGTGGCGAGCACGGCGGAGATCCAAAGTCAGTGGAGTTTTGCCACAAACTTGGATTGAATTATGTAAGCTGTTCACCGTTTCGAGTTCCTATTGCACGCCTTGCAGCTGCACAAGCAAACTTGAAACAAAGCACGCATTAATCTGCGATGAGAGGCTATAAACTGAAATGAAATTGAAATCGCATGCACACAAATCGATTTTTTTCGGCGTAGTTTTATGGTGTAGTTTTCTTTGGCTTTCATCTTGTGCAACTTCAGATTTTTTTGAAGACATTGGCACAAACATGGCAAGCCCTACTTCGTTTGCGGTTGATAGTGCAAATCGCCGTTTGTATGTTGCCAATTCAAATAGCCATGTGCGCTACAATCCCGAGCAGGGAAATTTTCAGGTTTTAGACATCACTACTCCAAGCGCACCTACGCTTGTGGGAACGGCGCAGACAAAAAGTTTTACCGGCGAAATTTATTTCGATGCTGTAAATTTGTTGGCGTATGTAGCTGATCGTTACAGTGCCAACAATTCTGTAACATCGGACAATCTTCTCACTATTAATGTAGACGAAGCGTCAGCAGATTTTTTAACGCTTACCGAAACTTCAACAGCGCTTGATCCGTTTGCACTTACATGTTGCACTCCCGCAAATACGCTTCTCATCTCTACTGGAGACGGAAAGCTGCAATATGTTGATACATCAGTGTCTCCGCTTGATATCAAAACACTCAGCCTCGATGTAACGCTTTCAACAGGAGTTACCTTAAGTGAAGTTGATGTGATTGATGTTGTGGTGATTGGTACTCAAGCTTTTTTATCATTACGTAACTCTGGCATTTTGGTGGTAAATTTAGATGAAATTACAGATACCGCTGTAAACCCGGTTGATTATTATATTTCAGACTTGTCCACTCCAAAGGGAATGGCAACGGATGGAACAAATCTTCTTGTTGCTGATGAAAGTGTAGAAAGTGGAACGTTTGTTTCACGACTCGCCATCATCGATCCTTCAACACTCACCGCTCTTGCCGATAACACAACCGTTACTGTCTTAGATAAAGATGACGCAAGTCTTTTGCTGGCAAGTGTAAATGTTGGCAACGACCCGGAGCAAGTTGAAGTGGCAAACGGATTTGCGTATGTGAGCAATCTTGAAGATGATACAGTTTCTGTTATCGATCTTTCCACAAACACCGTAACAAAAACCATCACTGTAGGTGACCAACCCTTTGCGCTCGGCATCGACAGCCCCGGCAGCACTCCTACAACCCTCTACGTTTCCAACCTTGAAGGCAACAGCATTTCTATTATTGATATTGCCACACTCGAAGTAACGGCAACGTATCCTTAGGGATACCTCTTTGTCGTTCTGAGCAATTCGCTGTCATCCTGGGCATAATGGCAAAAAATGTGTGCTATTTAGGTTTGAGAAAGAAGTAATAAGCAAAG
>PCXC01000063.1 GCA_002796345.1 Deltaproteobacteria bacterium CG11_big_fil_rev_8_21_14_0_20_42_23
ATTTCAAACGCCCTTTTTTCAACAACACCAAACCGTAAACCACTCTCATTACTCACTTCGATGTGCTCATGGAGGGTTTTTCAGGGGGGACTAAGTATGAATCAGGAACGGGCTGGCCAAGTTTTTTCCGCCCACTTGAACCCGAAAATATTGTAACGAAAAAAGACCGAAAACTTTTTGTCACTCGCACCGAAGTCAGAAGCAAGCACGCGGATTCTCACTTGGGGCACGTGTTTGACGACGGCCCACAACCAACTGGGCTTCGCTATTGCATGAATTCAGCTGCCATGCGCTTTATTCCAAAAGAAGATTTGGAAAAAGAAGGCTATGGAAAATACCTTAAGCTATTTGAGAAGTGATCTTCAGGCTTTCTTCCTCTCTCTAGGGAAAACCTTAACTCCCCCAACCCCTCTTAATCTAAGAGGGGAGAATATTGAACTACAAACATCCCAACTCGCGCGCTATCACTGTCCTTTGAATTTCGCTGGTGCCCTCTCCTATTTCTAGAAGTTTTTGATCGCGGTAAAACCGTGCTACTTTATATTCTTCCATCAAGCCATAGCCACCATGCAGTTGTACAGCATGATTTACCACGCGGTACATTACTTCGGAGCAATAGAGTTTTGCCATTGAGGCTTCTTTTTTGAAAGGCTTTCCATTGTCTTTCAACCAAGCGGCTTTGTAGAGGAGGCTTCGCGCTGCTTCAATTTCCATAGCGCAGTCTGCGAGCTTGAACGCATTCACTTGAAAACTCCCAATTGCTTTTCCAAACTGCTCGCGCTCTTTTACATATTTGAGTGCAAGTTCAAACGCACCTTGTGCTCCGCCCAAGCCCATGGCGGCAATGCCCAGCCGGCCGCTGTCTAAGGTTGCTAGCATTTGCTTGAAGCCTGCTCCGCGTGCACCAAGCAAATTCGCTTCGGGCACTTGCACATTGTCGAAATAAAGTTCCGCCGTGTTTGATGCACGCCACACCAACTTGCCGTGCATTTCTTTTGCGGTGAAACCGGGCGTTCCCTTTTCCACAATAATGCACGAAAGCTCAGGTTTTCCTTTTGCGTCTTTTCCCGTTACGGCTTGAACGGTAACACCTGCGCACATTTCATTTGCAGCGTTGGTGATAAAAATTTTGGAACCGTTTATCGTCCACATTCCATTTTTCAATTCGGCTGTAGTCTGCGTTCCAGCTGCATCAGAGCCGGCGTTTGGTTCGGTGAGACCAAAGCCCCAAAGTGCAGTGCCTGCTAAAAGTGTTGGCAAATAATTTTGCTTTTGCGCTTCGGTTCCAAATGCAGCAATGGGCCCAATGCCCAAAGAATTTTCTGCCGCCACCGTTGCAGCATGCGATGCATCTACACGTGAGAGCTCTTCAATCACCATCACATACGAAAGATAGTCTAAGCCTTGGCCACCATCTTTTTCAGGAACCGTCATTCCAAACAAACCGAGCTCGCCCATTTTTTTGGTAATGTCTAACGAGAAGGTTTCGGTTTTGTCCAGCTCTTCAATGCGCGGTGCAATTTCACTTTCGGCAAAATCGCGCACCATTTTTTTGAGCATCTCTTGTTCTTGGCTGATTTCGAAATTCATTTCTACTCCTTATGCTTCTACAGACTTTAAAATATTAGGGGAAAAAACGGCGAACCATTTCAGCTGTGAGCAAATGAACGAAAAGTGTTCCTAAAAGAAAATAAAATACCTTTCGTTGCTCGGCTGCTATGAAAACAGAAGGATCTTCTGTGACACGCACTACAATTATTTCTTTGGGAAGCTGTTTGCCTTCTGCGTTTGCGCGCTGTTGAAGCAACTGAAAAAATTCACTGCGCAGTTCTTGCACTTTTACTCCAGCAAAGCTTGTGAGTTTCCATTTTTCTTCCATGCTTTGACGAACATTGTTGGTTTGCGGTAACGCCCAAAAACGAGAAAATTCTTGAGGCGATTGATTTTGAAGTTCAATGGGTGCAAAAAACTGAGGATGCCTTGAACGTGGGCGTGGACGAATATGCTGCGCCGCTTTTTTAATTTCAACTCTGAGGCGTTGATCGTTGCGAACATGAGCATTATCAAAAAGGTAAACATCGGCAGGTGCAGATGTGTCGCTCACTTCCGCTGCTTGTTGAGATTGAAGATCAAACCAAGCATGCTCTTTTAAACCTGAAACAAAAAAGAAGAGGAAAAAAATAAGCAGGAAATCTAAAAAACTTAATGCAAATGGAGCGTGATGTTTAAAACTATAAAAAAGAAAAGCCAAAGCAAGCAGCGCTGCACCTGCCAAAATGATGGCCCACGAAAAACGCGAAAGCATTGTGCTGTCGAGAAGAAATAAAAAATGCCGCAGGAAGAGACCAAGTAAAAGAGAAAGGGGTAAAACAAAAAATGGAAGTGAAAAAATTTTGTTCATGAATATCCTTTCTTGTTTTGAATTAAGCTAAAAAATATTTCCGCGGCCTAGCAGAAAATGCGGATCATACTCTTTTTTCCACTGTTTCATTTTGGCAATTACTTCTTGGCTATGCTGAAGCGAAAGCAGTTCTCGCTGAATTTTTCCAATGCCATGTTCGCCCGCAACTCCGCCACCCAAGGCCACTGCTTTCTTGCACGCTTTTTTCAAGATGTCGCGTGCTTTTTTCTTCTCTTCACTATTCTTACAAAAAATGTTGGTGTGTGGATGACCATTTCCTAAATGCGCGTAAACCATAAAGGGAAGATTTGCTTCCGCCATTGCACTATAAAAATAATCCATCATCGGCAAAAGCTGATTCACCGGCACCCACCAGTCGCTTCCCACTTTTCCTCCACCTGCTGGCCACAGCTTTCTTGCGTCTTCATTTATGGTGGTAGGAATGTGGTGTCTAAAATTTCGAAACGTCTCAAATTGTTTTTCTGTGTCTGCAAAAAGAATGTCATTCGTCAAGCACGCTTGATTTTTTTCTAGATATTCAAGCCATTTTTTTTGCCATTGTTCTTTTTCGGCTTCCGTTTCGTATTCTTGTTTAAGGTAAATGATAGCTTGCGCATGATCACTCATTCTTGGAAAGTGTGGATGTGTTTTCATCACGCGCAATGCAAAGGCATCGATCATTTCTAAAGCTTTTGGCTGAAATTTTTTTTGCGAAACAATATCCACAATGCACTTCAAAGCTGATGCATTTGAAGTAAAGGGAAGCATCATGGCAAAGTAGCGTGGCGCATGATTTAGCACGGCGAGGCTTAATTCTGTGATCACACCAAGTGTGCCTTCGGAACCGATGAAAAGATCGATGGGATTTTTCCAATCAGCTAAATATCCGGCCCTGTTTTTTTCTGTATTTATTTTTTCATCAGCTTCGCGTTCAAATATTTTTTCACTTCCATCTGCAAGCAAAACTTTTAAGCGTCGAACGTATTGGCGAGTGGTTCCATATTTAAACGTGTCTTCGCCAGTAGCGTTGGTGGCTACGTTTGCGCCGATGGTGCATTCTTTTCGTGACGTGGGAGAAACAGGATAATATTTTTTTTCATTTGCAACGAAAGATTGAAGATCAGCTGTGATCACACCTGGGCTTGAAGTGACAATACTTTCATTTCGAAACGTATTCAATTCAAGTTTTGATTTTAATTTTTCAAGCGAAACTAAAATGCCTTCATCAGCAACTGAACTTCCGGTCATGGACGTTTGCGATGCACAAAAGGTGATGGGATTTTTTTTAGCACAACAATATTTCATCACTTCTTTAAGCTCTTGCTCATCACGCACACGCACAACAGCCTCGGGATTTCCGCGATACATCGTATCTTCCCGGTAGTGCTCAATGCGAGGATCGTCTTGCAAAATGAGATCTGAAAATTGTGCTAAGTCTTTTAACATGGTGTTTTAGTAAAATTTCTTGTCATCGCGAAGGAGCAAAGCGACTGTGGCGATCTCGATTTTTACATTGGCAGAGGAGATTGCCACTCCGCCTCAGGCGGATCGCAATGACAGCAAATTGCTTGAATTGCTGACTGCCTAAGCTTAAACAGTTTTCAAGTCAATGAAGTCATGATACACACGTTTTCTCTTCAAGGAGGTTTACGAATGTTGATTCGCTTTATTCTCTTCGGTTGCTTTGGACTACTCGTTGAACTGAGCTATTCTGCATTGAGAGAAAGTATCCGAAGTAAATCGTTAGTGCTCACCGGAGAAGCCTCTATTGTGCTTTTCCCGTTTTATGGTTTCATTGCTTTTTTCTTTCCTGTACTGGCGCACCAACTTGGCGGATACGAGTGGTGGATGCGTGGCCTCATTTACATGGGTGTGTTTTTTGCTTCGCAATACCTCACCGGTTGGCTGCTGGACAAAGTGAATCTCTGCCCGTGGAATTATCCGCGCGCCTATTCCCTGCAGGGCCTCATTTATTTCCCGCACGCCCCGCTGTGGTTTGTCTTGGGCCTTTTCATTGAATGGGCCTACCCCTGGATAAAAGCCTTGAGCGAGATTGGGTAAGCTTCTTTCGCTTCGTACCCAGAAATGTGCTATTTTATGTGCAAAATGCACATGGAATTGACTTTTCTCCATGACAACAAAGAGCGGTACCTTTCCCGGATTTTCCGAGTTGTGTAAAATAAGCAAATAATATCAGTTAGTTATAAGGCGAGAACCGTCCCCTAAAAAGTACTGAATACCAGGAGTACGGGGAGCATAAAGGACCAGCCCTTCTTCTCAGCCAGCTCGTCGCTGATGGTGCTGCACGAATGGTGTTTGGATATGAAATGTTGAAAATTGCTTACCCAGAAATTGTACAACGGATATTAAATGAACTTAGTCTTGAAGATCATAAGAGCCAAGGACGATAGTAGTCACAATGCATTGAATTTTTCAAACGCTGGAGAGGCGAATGCTTCTTCAGCGTTTTTTGTGTGATTGGTGGAGTGGGTGTTTGGATTCCTCCCCTTAGATTAAGGGGAGGTTAGGTGGGGTTATTGCATTTTACTGCAAATACTCTAACTGTCACGTCCTAAAATAGTTGACACTTAGTTAAGTCGTCCAGCATGAACGGAAGCAGGGGTTTTGTATCCCAGCGACAGAT
>PCXC01000064.1 GCA_002796345.1 Deltaproteobacteria bacterium CG11_big_fil_rev_8_21_14_0_20_42_23
CAACGATAGTTGTTTGTAGTAGGTTCCCATGGCAACACCTTATCCATAAAGTGTTGCACTTCGTTTGTGAATTTAGGGGATCCAGCAATTCTCACAACTCTTTGTCATCCTGAGTGAACGAAGGATCTCCTCTAACAATTGAAAACATTGAGATCACCACGTCGCTTCGCTCCTTCCTCCACTAAAACGTTGGCGGACAAGCGTGATGACAATGAATTCTGGATCCCCTGGTCAAGCCAGAGGATGACAAACAAAATTGTCCGATGAGATTCCCACTTACAGTATGTGGGAATGACAAAGAGCTAAAAGAATCACTACCCCACCACCTCCCCTCAAACGCCTGAAAACAAAGAAGTAAATCTTGACTAATCTCTCACTTTGGACAATTCAGGGGGCCTAGGTAAGAGGCTCTATCCAGTGTTTTAACTTATATAACAATTTCAATAACTTACATATTTTTCACCGGGGTTCCTACTTTATGAATTACCTCAATCAACTCAACAGCGAATACATCGACAGCATGCTTCACCAGTTCGAGCAAAATCCCCACGAGCTCGAACCCACTTGGCGCGCATTTTTTGAGGGCGTGCAATTTGCGGATGGCGGCGAAAAAAAGCAGCTTTCCAGCGAAAGCGTCACCTTTGAAATCAAAGTGCTGAAAATGATTCAAGACTATCGCGAGCTTGGTTATCTCATCGCCGACGTAAATCCACTGGACAGAAGCAAACGAGCGCATCCTCTTTTAGAGCTTTCTCAATTTGAACTCACTGAAGATGACTTGGCAAAACCAAGTCTGGCTGGTCAATTCGTTGGCCTTCCTCACTCTACCGTGGGCGAAATTTTACAAGCCTTGCGACAAGCCTATTGCTCGCCACTTGCGGTTCAATATGGCCACATCGAAGATCCCATTTGCAGAAAATGGATACAGGAACGCGTGGAACGAAGCGTGTTTGCGCGGCCCCTTACGCAAGAATGGAAAAAACAAGCCTTTCGAAAACTTGCAGAAACCGAAACCTTTGAAACCTTCGTCCACAAACGGTTTGTGGGGCAGAAGCGTTTTTCGGTTGAAGGCAACGACGTGCTCATCCCCATGCTGGACTACCTCATCAACAAGGCGGCTGAGCAAGGCACCAACGAAATCATTATGGGCATGCCGCATCGCGGACGCCTTAGCATTTTAACCCATATTTTTGGACGCGATCTGAAAGCGCTCTTTGCTGAGTTTGCAGGAAATTTGCAAACGGGAAACAACCCCGGCGATGGCGATGTAAAATATCATCACGGATTTTCAACGGACTACCAAACACTGTCTGGAAAAAAAGTTCACTTATCTCTTTGCAGTAATCCAAGTCACCTCGAAACCGTAAACACAGTGGTGATGGGCATTGTCCGTTCGAAGCAAAAACAACGAAACGATGACACACGAATCAAAACCATTCCTCTTCTGATGCATGGTGATGCAGCTTTTGCTGGTCAAGGTTGTGTTTACGAAGCGCTCAACATGTCAGACTTGAAAGGCTACACTGTTGGCGGAACCATTCACATTGTCGTAAACAACCAAGTTGGTTTCACCACTTCTCCAAGCGAAGGCAGATCAACGCCACATGCAACTGACTTAGCACGCATGCTGGAAGTGCCCATTTTTCAAGTGAATGCGGACGAACCAGAACTTGCACTTCGCTGTCTTGAACTTGCTCTTGAATTTAGAAACACTTTCAAACGCGATGTTTTTATCGATCTCATTGGCTATCGTCGTTACGGCCACAACGAAGGCGACGAACCTTCTTTCACACAACCTGTGCTCTACACCAAAATTAAAAATCATCCTCGCGTCTGCGCCCTTTATCAACAACGCTTGGCAAATGAAGGCAGCTTAAGCACCACAGAGGCAAAGGCTATTTTTGATGAAATTGAAAAAGTTCATGAAGGAGCTTTTGTTGAATCAAAAAAAGCAGACATTCTTCCCATCAACGATGCGTTCGACAATGTCTGGAGTGCCTTTCAAAAACCAACCGCACCAGACATCTTCTCTAAAGTTGAAACCCATGTTCCAGAATCAAGTTTAAAAAAACTTGGCGAAGCACTTACTACATTGCCAAGCACTTTTTCTGCTCATCCAAAAATTGAACGTTTTCTTTCCGACAGAAAAGAAATGCTCTCTGGGGAAAAGGGTATTGATTGGGGTTTTGCCGAGGCTCTTGCTTTTGCAAGTCTTCTTCAAAAAAATCATCCTATTCGTCTTTCTGGTCAAGACTGCGAACGCGGAACGTTTTCTCATCGCCACTCTGTTGTAAGCGACATCAAAAACGGACAAAAATATATTCCTCTTAACCATCTTGGCGAAGAGCAAGCTGATTATGAAGTGGTAAACTCATTGCTTTCAGAATATGCAGTTTTAGGTTTTGAATTTGGCCAAAGCCTGGCAAACCCGCACAAACTCACGATTTGGGAGGCGCAGTTTGGAGATTTTGCAAATGGCGCACAAATTATCATCGACCAGTTTATTGTGAGTTCAGCTCAAAAATGGAAACGTCACAGCGGTTTGGTGATGTTGCTTCCGCATGGATATGAAGGCCAAGGTCCAGAACATTCATCAGCAAGGCTCGAGCGCTTTTTGCAAGCATGTGCTCAATACAACATTCAAGTGTGCAACTTCACAACACCTGCGCAATACTTTCACGCACTTCGAAGACAAATACTTCGAAACATTCGCATTCCGCTTATTGTGATGTCACCAAAGAGTTTGCTGCGACATCCTCACGCCGTGTCATCATTAAAAGATTTAAGCGAAGGACATTTTCACGAAGTGATTGATGATGTGAAAGCAAAAGAATTGAAAAAAGCAAAACGCGTTATTTTGTGTTCCGGAAAAATATATTACGAACTCTTAAAAGAACGTGAAGAAAACAACGTTCACGTTCCCATCTTGCGCGTTGAACAATTCTATCCCTTCCCGGAAGATCGCTACAAACAACTGCTTCAGCAATATCCAAAAGCAAATGAAATTGTGTGGTGCCAAGAAGAGCCTCAAAACATGGGCGGCTTCTGGTTTATGCATCACCACCTTTCGCCGTTGCTTGACGGGCCTCGCAAACTTAAGTATGTGGGTCGCCCTGCCCAAGCAAGCCCATCTGGCGGATATTTGCATGTGCACATAGCAGAACAACTTCAAATTGTAGCAAGGGCCTTAGACCTTTAGACTTGAGAGGATTGTATGAAACACGAAGTGAAAGTTCCTAGCGCTGGCGAATCAGTAAACGAAGCCTTTATCGGTGAATGGAAAAAGCAAAACGGCGACTACGTAGAAAAAGGCGAAGTCATCGTTGACCTCGAAAGCCAAAAGGCAAGCTTTGAACTTGAAGCTGAAGTTTCCGGCCGCTTGCAAACCCTTGCCAACAACGAAGATAAAGTGGATATCGGCCAAGTTATTGCCACTATCGATGACAGCGTAAGCGCTTCAGAAAAAAGCGAGAAATCAATCACTGAAAAAACAAGTAGCAATGGCAATGAAACCGCACAGCATGCGAATGCAAATCTCCCTACTTCAAACCAAGGAAGAATGGGACCTGCGGCAAGAAATCTTTCTCAAAACCTAGGTGTTAACCCGCAAAACATTGCTGGAAGCGGTCCTCGCGGCACCATTACAAAAGAAGATATTTCACGTGCAGCACATATTCCTTCAACACAAGCTCCTGCTCCAGCATCTACGCCAACTGCTCAGCCAAAAAGTTTTTATACTTACACCGTTGATGCTGCGCGTGGTGAAAAAGCTGAACGCGCAAGCAGAATGCGCAAAAAAATTGCAGAAAATCTTGTTGCTGCGCAACACACTGCCGCCATTCTTACTTCTTTCAACGAAGTAGACATGAGCGCCATCATGAACTTGCGCAAAAAATACAAAGACAAAGTGCTTGAAAAACACAACGCCCGCATCGGCTTTATGGGAGCCTTCGGCCTTGCCTGCGCAAGAGCTTTGAAAACATATCCCATTGTCAATTCAACTTTTACTGGCGAAGAAATTATCAAGCGCGACTTCGTCGACATCTCAGTTGCTGTTAGCACCGAGAAAGGCTTGGTCGCTCCGGTTATCCGCGATGTTCAAAATATGAGCTGGATTGATTTTGACAACGAACTTGCAGCTCTTGCTGCAAAAGCACGCGACGGAAAACTTTCTATTCCTGAAATGACAGGTGGCACGTTCACCATTACAAACGGCGGGGTTTTTGGCTCCCTTATTTCAACACCGCTCTTAAACATGCCACAGACGGCCATCTTAGGGATGCACACTATTAAAAACAGAGCTGTTGTTTTAGATGATGGCAGCATTGTAGCGCGCCCCATGATGTACATTGCACTCTCTTACGACCACCGTCTCATCGATGGAAAAGATGCGGTGCAGTTTTTAATCTGCGTAAAAGAAAGCTTGGAAGATCCAAGTTTAATTATTGACGAAAAAACTTTGGGTTAAAAAAACATTTTTCTTTGTCATTGCGATCCGCCTCTGGCGGAGTAGCAATCTCCTCTGACAATTTTCTTTGTTGTCATCCTCGCGAACGCGGGGATCCAGAGGTTTTGAAAATGAAATTAAATTCGAATTATGGATCCCCGCGTTCGCGAGGATGACAAAATGGAGATCACCACGTCGCGACGCTCCTCGTGATGACAAGAATGAAAAAATTACAAAAAAAGGAACTTATCATGTCTCAACACACTTTTGATCTCATTGTTATCGGCGCTGGCCCTGGTGGTTATGTTGCCGCAATTAGAGCAGCACAACTTGGAATGAATGTAGCCTGCGTTGAAAAGCAATACCTTGGCGGAACATGCCTAAACGTAGGATGCATACCCAGCAAGGCTTTGCTGGAGTCATCTGAACTTTACGAAACAGCTGTGCACAAAGCAAAAGATCATGGCATCAGCATTGAAAAAGTAAGCATCGACTTCAAAAAAATGATCGAACGAAAAGACCGCGTGGTAAAGCAGCTCACATCAGGTGTTGGTGGACTTTTCAAAAAAAATAAAGTGACGCATTTTTCAGGAACCGCAAAAATTCTTGGCACCGGAAAAGTTGAAGTAGATCAAGCTGGAGAAAAAACTGAGTTGCAAGCAAGCAACATCATCATTGCAACTGGCAGCGCACCTATTCAAATTCCATCACTTCCTTTTGGTGATCGCATTATTAGCTCAACCGAAGCTCTTGCTCTTACCGAAATTCCCGAAAGCTTGATCGTTGTTGGCGGTGGATACATCGGCCTTGAAATGGGTTCTGTGTATATGCGACTTGGAACAAAAGTAACTGTTGTTGAAGCACTTGATCGCCTTACTCCTGGAATGGACAGCGATATCAGCAAAGCCTTGCAGCGCGTGCTCTCTAAGCAAGGCATGACTTTCATGCTTTCCACAAAAGTAAAGTCTGCCAAAGCAAAAAAGAATGAAGTGGAAGTAAGTGTTGAAGATGCAAACGGTGAAGTTTCTTCTTTAAACGCAAGTTACGTTTTAGTTTCTGTTGGCCGAAAACCTTACACCGATGGCTTGGGCCTTGATGAAGCTGGCATCGAACGCGACGAAAAAGGCCGCATCAAAGTAGATGGAAACTGGAAAACAAATCTCGAAGGTGTTTACGCCGTTGGTGATGTCATTGACGGACCAATGCTTGCGCACAAAGCAAGTGAAGAAGGTGTTGCACTGGTAGAACAACTCGCTGGGCATCACACTCAAATGAATTACAATACCATTCCTGCCGCAGTGTATACCTGGCCAGAAGCAGCCTGCGTGGGCATCACCGAGGAACAAGCAAAAGAACAAGGCATCGATTACAAAACCGCAAAGTTTCCGTTCATGGCAAACGGCCGCGCTATTTCCATGGGCGAAAAAGACGGCTTCGTAAAACTGATCGCCGACAAAACCACAGACCGCCTCATCGGCGCGCACATCATCGGCCCACGCGCATCAGATATGATTGCAGAATTAACCCTTGGAATGGAATTTGGTGTAACAGGCGAAGACATTGCACTTACCATCCACGCCCACCCAACCCTTGCAGAGTCTGTAAAAGAAGCCGCCTTAGGTTTAGGATCTGGAATGATTCATATGTAAAAGTAAAAGTCTTGGGGGAGACAAAAAAATGAAGCATCCATTTTCTCATACGAGAAAATGTTTTTAAAAAGGAAATCACCATGACCGCATCACCAGTAACACCAGCTCATTTGTTTTTACCAGCTCACGCAGGATTGCCGCTTGCGTTTCCAATGGCATCTCCCGTAAATCTTTGTGGAATGCGATCTCCCAGCCCACAAAGCAGAACAACACGAAATGGGCTTGTGCGAATAGAATCACAATATGGAAGAAGTAATGTAGTAGATGCTTTGTTTACAAACTTCACCGCAAGAAATGCTCACTTCAAAATTGATCTTTTTTCTGAATATCCGCGAAGAGATGGTGCATTAACAGCGACACCACTTACAACACTTATCATCGGACTCGACAAATTTTTATTGGGAATTCTTCTCTCCCTCGTTGATAAAAAACAAGACACACATCTTCAAGCACTTGCTCGAACGATAAACGAAGGCACAAATGAAACCATTCTTCCAAAAGCCGCAGTACAATTGGCCTTGAGCATGTTTTATCATCAAGCTCCAGGTTTAAGCGCACACTTATTGTATTTGGAAACAGACAGAGATGATCTAGAAAGCTACGATGTAAATACCTTAGTTGGAAATCCCGCTCTCATAAATCCAAGTAGTTCAACCAACTTTAATCTTTATACCAGCGACCCCAACGCAACATTTCAGCCACGGAAAGCTAAAACCTGAGTCAATTTTCGCTCAGGTAGAATTAAAAGAAGGCCAGGTGCTGCATATACGCCTGTAAACGCTCTCAACATCGGCATGCATTTTAGTGGAACTGTTGGAGGAGTTCATCCACTTGTGTCTGCCTTTTATGCTTATCTCCACAGCACACATCCAGATTTATTTGCAGCGCAGCATTGAGGAATACTAAAATTATAGCTTAAGCTATCAAAAATTATAGCTTGACCTATAAAAAATTATAGCTTAAGCTATCAAAATGAAAACTTCCTTTGAATTGCCTTTCGTAAAAACCCTCCACGAAAGACTCCTTGAAAAAAAGCCTAAAATTCAAGTAATCCTCGGTCCTCGTCAAGTTGGAAAAACAACAGGTCTCTTGCAATGCCTAAAAAAGCTCAAACAACCCCAACACTACATTTCAGCAGATGATGTTCTCAGCGCAAGTTCATCTTGGATTTTAGAACAATGGCAAGCAGCTCAAAGTAAAGGTACCAATACAATTCTTGCAATTGATGAAATTCAAAAAATTCCACAATGGTCAGAAACCATAAAAAAATTATGGGATGAACAAACACACCAGAAAAAAAATTCGCTCAAAATAATTTTAATGGGTTCAAGTTCTCTTCAAATGCAAAAAGGTCTTACAGAAAGCCTCACTGGTCGCTTCGAACTCATTCATGTACCTCACTGGAATTATTATGAATCCAATCAAATACACAAAATGAACTTACAAGATTATTTGAAATATGGTGGTTATCCTGGAAGCTATGACTACTTAAAAAATAAAGAACGATGGAAAACTTTTTTGAAAGATTCCATTATAGAAACCGTTATTGGAAAAGATATTCTTATGTTTTCGCAGGTCCGCTCACCAGCTTTGTTTCGTCAAGCCTTTGAAATTTTGTGTTTTTACCCTGCCCGCGAAATAAGCTACAACAAGCTTTTGGGGCAGTTGCAAGAAAAAGGTAATGTTGAACTCGTGAAACATTACATTGAACTTTATGCTGGTGCTTATCTGATAAAAACGCTCGAAAAATATTCGAACAAAGCTGTCCTTCGCAAAGGTTCATCTCCAAAAATTCTCCCGCTCTGTCCAGCACTTGTCCAATTTGCCAGACCCGAAGAATCAGAACAAACTGGCAGACTTTTTGAATTGGCAGTAGGGCTTGAATGCAAACGTTTTCCAGGAAAACTTTTTTATTGGAGGCAGGGCAATAATGAAGTTGATTACATTTACCAAGAAGAAGGAAAACTTTTTGCAATAGAAGTAAAGTCTGGAAGGAAAAAAACACATTCAGGCTTGGATGCTTTCGCCAAACAATTTAAAAAAGTTCACCCTCTTATTATTACTCCCGAAAATTTCACTCAGCTCAGTAAAGAAGGAAGAACATTTTTGGATCGTTTCTAAGCTACGGCATCACTGTAAGATCTCCACCCAAGAGAAACGCCAAAGCAAAATAACTAAGCAATGTGATCAAACTTATCCCAATGGGATGCACGCACATGCCAGCTTTAATCATTTGCGTAACGCGAACTTTTCCAGATGAATACACAAGCGCATTCGGCGGAGTGGCGATAGGCATCATAAATGCGCAGCTGGCAGCAACCGCAGCCGGCACCAGCAAAACAAGCGGACTCACTCCAACACCTTCAGCAATAGAAGCAATGATTGGCAGCAAAGCAGCTGCTGTTGCGGTATTGCTGGCCATCTCTGTGAGAGCGATTACAATAGCAACAATCACCACCATCAAAACGATAAGTGGAAACTGAGAAAAATTTTCCGCAATGTGACCAATAAATTCTGAAACACCACTCACACTAATGGCCTGCGCCATGCTCAAACCGCCACCAAACAAAATTAAGACATTCCACGGAAGTTCGTGTGTATCTTGCCATTCCAAAAGTCGCTTTCCTCTTCCTGCAGGAATGAGAAAAAGAAGAAGAGCTGCAATAATGGCAATGGCAGCATCGTCTAAACCTGCAAGCGCTGGAAAAAATGTTGTCAAAACTGGGCGAAACATCCACATGAATGCACACGTCGCAAACACAACAATGATCACGATTTCCTGAGGTCGAATTTTTCCCAAACGAACAAGTTCTCGTTCGATGATTTCTTTTCCAAGGGAAATATTTTTTATGCGTAAAGGGAAAACAATTTTTGTGAGCACAAACCAAACAGCAGGAATGAAAAGCAAAACCAAGGGAAGCGCAAATTGCATCCACGCACTAAAGCTGATGACATATCCATAGCGCTGCTGGAGAAATGCCGCCAACAAAGCGTTTGGTGGCGTTCCAATTAAAGTTCCAAGCCCACCAATAGAAGCAGAATAGGCAAGCCCCAACAAAAGGCAGAGCGAAAAATTTTTTTCATTTTCTTCTGAAAGCGCGCACGCTTCGTCTTCTTTCACCAGCTTGATAATGCTGCTTGCGATGGGCAACATCATCACCACCGTCGCTGTGTTTGAAACCCACATGCTCAAAAATGCGGTGATCCCCATAAAACCTGCAATAAGATGAGAGGGATTCGTGCCCACCCACTTCAACACCAGCAAGGCAAAGCGCTTGTGCAAATTCCAGCGCTGCATGCAAATGGCAATAAGGAAGCCACCCAAAAAAAGAAAAATTAAACGGTTTGCGTAAGGGCTGGCCGCATCTTGCAAAGGCATCACGTGAAAAAGGGGAAAGCACACCAGCGGAATGAGTGCCGTTGCCGCAACGGGAATCACTTCAAAAATCCACCACAGCGACATCCAAATCATAATGGCAATGGTGGCTCTTCCCGAGTGTGAAAGCGAAAGCTCACTACCAAGATCAGGCACAAACGCAATGAGGAAAGCCACAAGCGGAGCGGCTATCATCAGAAAGCGGCGAAAAGTAATCACAATATTTTTCATGAAATGTCCTTTAGAAAGAAAGAGCACTCTAAACATCATTTTTTCACTGTCATATCAAGCTGATACACATCAATTTCGGGGACGGTTCTGCCCTTGTAGGTATTTAAAATACTTATTAAAATTGAGGCGACTTGAGATTTTGCAACTGAAGGAATATCTCAAAAGATATCAAAGCGTTGCAAAGGTAGAACCGTCCCCTACTGCTGAAGCGCAACTTTTGCTTGCATCTGACGATAATGAAGGAGAGGTAAAAAACATAATGCTCGCAACAGCTTCAACTCCTTTTACATTTTCAGGGCCATTTTCGCTTCCTGCTTCTGCCAGAACGCCATTTGCCATCGGCAATGAAACTCGCCATCTTGCAACACAGATTGCAAGCGGCCCACATGCCAACGCAGCGGATCTCACTTTTTTCACTTCAAGCTTTGTTGGAAGAAATCTGACACGTGCCGAATGGAACACTGGCCGCAATGCTTTGTGGCACTTTGATAAAAAAATTGCTGAAGGGACGTCGCGTTTTGATGGTGCAATACTTGAAACTGAATCAGATTCAACCAAAAAAGCCTTTATGAAAGACACTCATTTCAAGCGTCTGCACATTAGCCTTCTTCTTTTTCTTCTCACGGCTCCGGAAGACATTGCTGCACCAACACGCAGCACTCTCCAGACACACTTTTCAGAAGCAGCACGAACTTCAACAATTCTGAGGACTCTTACTAGGCCAGACACTTCAGCATTCGATTATGCAGCTTTAAGCGCAGACCATGCTGTAGAGCGCGCCGTGGCTTATCAAACCCTCACCAGCAAAGCACTTGGAAATCCCGTGAGCAGAGATGATCTTCTGGAAAGAGAAATCCTTTTCCAACTTGGCCTTCTTGATGCTGATAAAAAAGTGCGGAACTCAGCAAAAAAGGGATTACTCGCCTGGGCTGAACAGATGAAGGGATTGCCAGGAGATGTAGTTCCCCCTGAAAAACCCATTTTTTCAAGATAGCGGACCTTGAGCGGTGTGTTTTTTCGGAGGCTCAACAAAA
>PCXC01000065.1 GCA_002796345.1 Deltaproteobacteria bacterium CG11_big_fil_rev_8_21_14_0_20_42_23
TTGTTTGTAGTAGGTTCCCATGGCAACACCTTATCCATAAAGTGTTGCACTTCGTTTGTGAATTTAGGGGATCCACAATTCTTCTCCCGTACTGTCATTGTGAGTTTTGCGAAGCAAGACGTGGCAATCTCCTCGGCCAATTGTCAGAAGAGATCCTTCGCTTCACTCAGGATGACGAAGAGCTGTGAGAATTGTGGATCCCCTGGTCAAGCCAGAGGATGACAAAGAGAAGATCATCGCACTCACTGCGAGCATTAGCGAAAAAGACGAATCGAAAGTTATAATATCACTTTTTTTCTGGTTTCTTTTTTTTCGGAAGTTTTTCTTTTATTCTCTAACATTTTTTCTTTAGCGCGCTTTGATCGTTTTCGTTTTTGTCGGCGAAGTTTTTCAATTTTTTGCTGCTCTTTGCTGGCTTCACCTTTCAATTGGGTGTCAAGTTTTTCACACAAAAGACGCCGTGCAAAAAAACGATTGTCGGCCTGAGAACGTGTTTTCTGATATTTGACCTGAATGCCACTGGGAAGATGATGCAGAAAAACGCACGTGGACAGCTTATTCACATTCTGTCCGCCTTTCCCCTGAGAACGAATAAATTTTTCTTCAAGCTCGGCCTCTTTTATACCAAGCTCTTCCATCCACTTTTCTAGTTCATGCTGCTTTTTGAGAGAGACCACCATAACGTGTTTTAATAGTATAATGGTCCAAGAGTGCAATGGGACAAAAGATAAAAATACTCTAACTCCCCCTACCCCCTCTTAATCTAAGAGGGGAAAAAATTGCGGTCTCAAAGCTTCTTCTCAAACTTTCCGGTCATGCGGTAATTCATGGTGAGCACGGTGAGATACGAAACTACTTCGGTGATTTGCTGATCATATTTTGGCGATGCCAACAAAGTTAATTCTTTGCAGCGTTTTTCCAAACCATGCAACAAACGACTAATCATAAAACTTGATTCGCCCGTCCAATTTGAAACAGAAGACACAATTTGTTTTCGATTTTTTCTCAAAAAACGAACCGCCAATTCACTTTCTTTGTGGCCACTTGAAAAGATTCGTTTCAAGTCTTGATCGTAAAAACCCGGAAGATCATATGCACAGCGCTTTTGCTTTCGATCATAATACGTCTTCAACTTTGAGGTCATATATTTTGCATCACATATTTTCTTTCCGCCTGTAACTTTTGGAGCAACGCCCTTCAAGTCTTTCATCAACTGGTCGACATATTCCAACTTTTTAATTGCGCCCCAACTTTTATAAGCCTCTCTCCAATCTGATTCAGGATCAAGCCATACCGCAAAGGTTTCTGCAAAATCTTCATCGGGATGATACTGCGCATACCAATCATCAAGATGACGCACAAACTGCTTGCTAAAAGGTTTTGGCTTGTATGTGTCTTCGTAAGGCAAGTTGAAATCGCCAAAAACTTCTTTCCATTTTTTACGACGCCACAAAGTAAAAGCGTAATTAAGTGCATGTCCACATTCATGACGAAGCAAGCGAAGACAGTCATCATCATCACTGCCTTCGCACTCCAACATCATTTTTATTTCAAGCTGAGTAAGGGTTGGATGCGAAAGATAAAACGGAATACTAATAAGAGGAACTCTATCCGGGCAGAACCACTCGTCGCCCAAGTAACACTGAGGATGAAAAAGCAGACCATGAGCATCAAGCTCTGCATATAATTTTTGAACAATAGTATTGAGAGAACTTTTTTCTATTGAAAGGCCAAGATCCTTAATACGCATCTGGAGCAATTCTTGATGATTCAAGCTTTCCCAAGCAATTGTGTTTTGTACTTCCATTTCTTAACTCTCTACTCTCTCCCCCCTCCATTTCTTTTGTGTTTTTTCAACACGAATCCTTAATTATTTCTCAACGGATCTATAATCATCCCACGAACACTTTGATCTTTTTCTTCCACACGATCGGGAAGCCCAAATTGGATTTCATGCGTATTTTCACGAAACTGAAAGCTGCTAAAAATCTTATCCCACCACGAAAAAATGCTTGAAAAATTTGAATGCGTTTCACGCGGAACGTCGGAATGATGCACTCTGTGCATATTTGGCGTCACAATCACTTTTCTCAAAACGCGATCAATTTTTTCTGGAAGCGCAACATTGCTATGATGAAAAATAATAATGGGCTGAAGCAAGGCTTCATACATCAGCAATTCAAACAAGCTTAACCCCAACAAAGCCACAACTGGAAGCCTCACTAAAAACGAAATAAAAATTTCTCCCACATGAAAACGAAGTGCAGTGGATGCATCCATTTGTCTATCGGTGTGATGCACACGATGAAAACGCCACAAAAAATGAATGCGATGACTTGCTCTATGCCACGCATACATCCAAGCATCAAAAAGCAAGAGCGCCAACAGCAAACGCTGCCACGACGCAAGCTCAACAGTCCACAGCAAACCAAAAGCATGTTGTTCAGTCCACTGCGTTAAGAGGACATAGCTACCAGAAAAAATCAGCGCTACCGCAAGAGCATTAAACAGAGCAAAAGCAAAGTTGCGCAGATCGTGCTTTAGCAATTGCTTATAGTTTTTAAAATAAGGAAAAATTTGCTCCAAAAAAATCACCAGCACGTAGGCCGAGAGCATAATAATTATTTTCCATTCTTTTATATTCAAGGTCATTTCCTTTTTTTATTTCACAAGGCTGTCTAGCAAACCCAAGGTTTTCTCTGCATTTCCTGTTGCCTTCACATTATTTTTGAGCGAAAGAATTTTTCCCTCTTCATCGATAAGAACGGTTGTTCTCAAAACGCCCGTCGTCACTTTTCCATAATTATTTTTTTCGCCCCACGCCCCGTACATTTTGTGCACCTTGGTATCTGCATCGGTGAGCAATCGAAAATTGAGCTGATGCTTTTGAATGAAAGCCTGGTGCGAATCTGCGCCATCTCTGCTTATGCCCACCACCACTGCATTTCGCTGCGAAAAATCATTTCTCAGGTCACGGAAATCGCACGCCTGCGTAGTACATCCTGGAGTGTCATCTTTCGGGTAAAAATAGAGCACCACTTTTTTCCCTTTTTGCTCGCTTAAACTAAAGCGGGCTCCATCGTTTGCCGGAAGGGTAAAATCTGGAGCCTTATCGCCCACGCTTGGTATTGGCATATTTCCTCCTCTGAGAATACTTTCTCGGGAAGGAGCTATAGGCAAGTTCTTTGCCAATAGCAATGAAAGCTTTAAATTATTTTCTTGTTATTTTTCAATGGTTTAAATAGGTTTTCTCTTGACCATTTGCTTCAAAAATCTGTTACACTAAACCTGTTTCTCGTCATCACAAAAGGAGGTTCGTCATGGTGTTGAAAAAAGGACTTACATTTTTGAGAGAAAAGAACGCTTTTCTCGACGTGATTCGCATCTATCTTGGCATTGCCCTCATGGTGAAAGCGTACTTTTTCGCCATCCATCAAGAAACGTTGATGGACCTCATCAACAGCAGTGGAAATGTTTGGGGCTATGCAGCCTTCATCGCGCATTACGTTATTATTGCGCACATTGCTGGCGGATTCTTCTTAGCACTTGGCTTGCTCACACGCATCGCAGCTCTCATCCAAGTTCCAGCATTGCTCGGAGCTGTATTTTTTGTGCACATGCCTCTTTTTTCAGAAATGGGCGGAACGCCAGAATTTGAATTATCGGCGCTAGTCTTATTTCTTCTCGTGCTCTTTAGCATTCGCGGGTCAGGAGAGTTGTCTGTGGATTATTATGTAAAAACACATCGAGATAAGTAGAGAAACTGTTGGAAAAGAGATTGCATTCACTGGAAGAATGGCTAGAAAGCGTGGCGTGAAAGGACATTCCCATGAATACAGCCTCTTTGCCTGTTCTCGATTTAGACAATATCAAGCATTACTACGGAAAAGTGCTGCAAAAAAGCAGTGATCTCAAAACCAGTGCTTGCTGCACCGCTGAATCTCTTCCACGTCATCACCAGAAAATTATGCAGCTCATTCATCCTGAAGTGCAAGAACGCTTTTATGGTTGCGGCTCACCCATTCCACCTGCCATCACCGGGAAAACCGTGCTAGATCTTGGTTGCGGGTCGGGGCGAGATGTTTATCTTCTTTCAGCCTTAGTTGGCGAACACGGAAATGTCATTGGCGTAGATATGACAGACGAGCAATTGGAAGTAGCAAAAAAATATCAAGCCTTTCATCAAGAGGCTTTTGGCTACAAACAATCAAATGTTCAGTTTCACCAAGGATACATTGAAGACCTCGCAAGCCTCGGCATTGCCGATAATTCCGTAGACCTTGTGGTTTCAAATTGCGTCATCAATCTCTCGCCAAATAAAGCTAAAGTCTTTGCCGAAATTTTCCGAGTGCTGAAGCCTGGTGGTGAACTTTTTTTCTCCGACGTCTTCTCGGATAGACGCATCCCATCTGCATTAGCAACCGACCCTGTTTTACACGGCGAGTGTTTAGGTGGAGCCTTATACACTGAAGACTTCAGACGTTTGCTTTCACACTTAAACTGCAAAGACTACCGCGTGGTAAAACAAAACCGCATCGATATTCACAATCCAGAACTTGCAGCAAAGCTAGGCCCAATCCATTTTGATTCCATCACCCTTCGCGCGTTCAAACTTGAACTTGAAGATCGCTGCGAAGATTATGGCCAGACGGCGAAATATTTAGGCAATATTTCAGAGCACCCTCATTTTTTTGAGCTCGATGATCATCATCTTTTTGAAACCGAAAAATGGATGTCGGTCTGCGGAAACACTGCAAGCATGTTGCAGCAAACCCGCTTTGCATCTCACTTTGAAGTGAATGGAAACACACAACATCACTTTGGATTATTCAACTGCAACACAGACGAAAACAAAAAAGAAACAACAGACATTGCTTGTTGCTAAATCTTGAAGGAGAATTTTATGCCACATAATAGTTTTTCATGCTTAGACACTCTTTCCGTTGAAGGAAAAGAATATCACTTTTACAATCTCAAAAAAGCTGAAGCAAATGGTTTGAACAATATTTCACAGCTTCCAAAAACCTTAAAGGTTTTGCTCGAAAATTTGCTTCGTCATGAAAATGGAATCACCGTAAACAAAAAGCAAATTGAAGCCTTTTCAACATGGCTTAAGACAAAACGTTCTGACACCGATATTGCCTATCATCCCGCGCGCGTGCTGATGCAGGATTTTACTGGCGTTCCCGCTGTTGTTGATTTGGCAGCAATGCGCGATGCCATGAAACACCTTGGAGCTGATGCCCAAAAAATTAATCCACTTACCCCTGTCGATCTTGTTATTGATCACTCCGTGCAAGTTGACGAATTTGCAAACGTTCATGCGTTTCAGGCAAACGTTGATAAAGAAATGCAACGCAACCAAGAGCGTTATCAATTTTTGCGCTGGGGACAAAATGCCTTTGAAAACTTTCGCGTGGTTCCTCCTGGAACAGGGATTTGCCATCAAGTAAATTTAGAGCACTTGGGAAAAGTAGTGTGGACAAAGGAAAGCGAAGGCAAAACATTTGCATATCCTGATACGCTTGTAGGAACTGACAGCCACACCACGATGATTAACGGCCTTGGTATTTTAGGTTGGGGCATTGGCGGCATTGAAGCTGAAGCGGCAATGCTGGGACAGTCAGTCACCATGCTCATCCCAGAGGTGGTAGGCATGAAGCTTACGGGAACACTTCCCGAAGGAACAACAGCTACCGATTTAGTTTTAACGGTTACACAAATGCTTCGACAAAAAGGTGTGGTGGGAAAATTTGTCGAATTTTATGGCGACGGAATACAACACCTAAGCCTGGCTGACCGCGCAACCATATCCAATATGGCGCCAGAATATGGAGCAACCTGCGGATTCTTCCCGGTCGATCAAGAAACAGTACGTTATCTCGAATTTACTGGCCGCGGCGAATATGTTGCTCTTGTAGAAGCCTATGCAAAAGCCCAAGGGCTCTGGAGAGATGGCAATGAACCTGTTTTCACAGACACCATAGAACTTCAGCTAGAAAGTGTTCTTCCAAGCATCGCTGGCCCCAAACGCCCGCAAGATCGCGTTTTGCTGTCGCAAGCATCAGAAACATTCAAAGCGCTTCTTCATTCTTCGCTTCCAAAAAATGGAACCGGAACAGCATCTTCAGACATGCTTGAAGAAGGTGGACATCTTGAAAATAAAAATGAAACCTTTCTTTCCAAAAACAGTTTTGTAGAAGGAACAGATTATCACATTGATCACGGAAGCATCGTTATTGCAGCAATCACCAGTTGCACCAACACTTCAAATCCTTCCGTAATGCTTGCTGCCGGTTTGCTTGCCAAAAAAGCTGTAGAAAAAGGGCTAAAGGTAAAACCTTGGGTAAAAACTTCATTAGCGCCCGGATCACAAGTAGTCACCGACTATTTGGAAAAAGCGGGGCTACAAACTTATCTTGATCAACTTGGATTCAACCTTGTGGGATATGGCTGCACCACGTGCATCGGCAACTCTGGCCCACTTCCAGAAGCCATTGCAAACGCTGTGATGAAAGAAGATCTCACGGTTTGCTCAGTGCTTTCAGGAAATAGAAACTTTGAAGGCCGCATCAACCCGCATTGCAAAGCAAACTATCTTGCATCACCTCCTCTTGTTGTTGCTTATGCTCTTCTTGGAAATATGAAGTGCGATCTCACCACAAAATCTTTGGGGAAAGATAAAAATGGAAATGATGTTTACTTTAAAGACATTTGGCCAAGCAACGCGGAAATTCAAGCTACCGTTGAAAAAGCCGTTAACAAAGAAATGTTTTTGAAACGCTACGCCGACGTGTTCACTGGTCCAAAAGAATGGAAAGAAATAAAAAGCACCAATTCACTCACCTATCCTTGGAACAACAAAAGTACCTACATTCAAAATCCACCTTACTTTGTGAGCATGAATGCTAAGCCTCAAAAAATCTCCGACATTACGTGTGCAAAAGTGTTGGCAGTGCTTGGCGACTCTGTCACCACAGACCACATCTCGCCTGCAGGTGCGATAAAAGCTGACTCTCCTGCCGGCATGTATTTACAGCACGAAGGAGTAGCACCAGTTGATTTCAACTCTTACGGTTCTCGTCGCGGAAATCATGAAGTGATGATGCGCGGAACATTTGCAAATATTAGAATTCGAAACGAAATGGTTCCCGAAAAAGAAGGTGGCTACACAAAACTTCCCGACGGTTCCATCATGCCTATTTACGAAGCTGCTATAGAATATCAAAAAGCAAAAACACCGTTAGTGATCATTGCAGGAAAAGAGTATGGCACGGGCTCTTCCCGAGACTGGGCTGCAAAAGGAACCAACTTACTTGGCGTAAAGGCCGTGATTGTAGAAAGCTTCGAACGCATTCATCGTTCAAACCTTATTGGTATGGGTGTATTGCCGTTACAATTTACGCAAGGTCAAACACGAAAAACCCTAAAACTTGACGGCTCGGAAACCTTTAGCATTACAGGATTAGCAAGCGGCCTTACTCCCGGCATGTCACTTCACTGCACTATCAAACGTAACGATGGCAGCAGCGAAGATGTAAAGCTTCTGTGCAGAATTGACACTTCAGACGAACTTGAGTTTTACCAACACGGCGGCATTTTGCAGTATGTGTTGCGACAGCTGATGTAGAATTCGGAATTTTTTGCTTAACAATCTTCTCCCCTCTTAGATTAAGAGGGGCTGGGGGAGTTATGTTTTTTGAGTACAAAAACAATAACCCCACCTAACCTCCCCTTAATCTAAGGGGAGGAATGAAAGCCTTCCGTTTCCTGTTTTGACCTCTGATACCACCTCACTACCGGAACAGCCGCGAGTGGTATTACCATTCCGTAAGGGGTGGACATTAAAGGAAGAAGGCTTTGTAAAACGAAAGCCATGTAAGCGTACCCATTCATTTTTTGTCTCACCGGCGCTGAGGCTACTGTTACTAACATCGAGGCACTGAACCAAAAAAAACTTCCGAGGAGACCTAAAAGGTTTAACACTTGAAGATAAGTTTTTTTCTGAAAATCAATCTGAGGATCCAAAGCCACTTCAATCATGCTTTGAGAGTTTATATAAAAACTACATACTGCTCCAAAACCACCTAAAAACCGAAAGGTGTTTTGCATTCTCATACTTTGCCCAACCTCATTGGAAAAAACTTTAATTTTGTCTAAGGAACTTTCTGACTTACTCGCCTCTCTCACCAAATGAAGCCAATACACAATAGCTCCTGTCCCATATCCAACATCAAAAAATGAAAAAGCCACATTACTTCCACTCAAGTTTTCCCACGCTGCTTCCGATCCAAACCGTTGCCTATTTTCATGATACTGTTTCCACTCAAAGCCCAATCGGCAAGCTCCGGCAGTAATAAGGAGACCTCCGCCTAAAAAATGTAAGAATTGATGTCTCGTAAAAGCTCGATATGTCTGACTCTCTAAAGCTGCTTCGGAACTGAGGACCAACTCTTTAAACAATGTGTTGCCTCGTTGATAAAACACTTCTGCAAGCAGACGAGAACCCATTGCAGCCATGTCAGAAGTAACTGCGAACGCTTGTTTGAAATTGAGTGATGCCCCAGGAACAGCCACTGCCGCTGTAAGCGCTGCAACATCAAAACCGAGCCGAGTTCCAGCAGCATGCACTCTAAGCCTTCCCGCCTGTGCTTTTAGTTGATGTCCCCTAGCTTCCAAGTGCACCAAGTCTTGCGGGCTAAGATTTCCCACACGTCCAGCATCACTTCCCAAAAACATGCGACCAGCCACTCGGCCAGCAAAGGTATGTGATTCATACATCTTCCGCACTCCACCTGAAAATATGGGTGATGCGGGTTCGTGTGTAAGCCGAACAAGATTGCTTTGATATCTTCCCACTGCTTCCGGATGAGTAGCAACAAGCCCAAGAGCTGGACCACAAGTATCTCTCCCAAAAAGATGAAGTGCATAAGCTGGCGAAGTCGACATCGATGATCTCAATGTAGAATCAGGAGCATCTCTAGTAACAAGACTTGCAGCAGATGGTGCTGACACTCTTCGCTCTGGCTGTGATGATGGAAGACAAGCTGACATGGCCGCAGAAAATGCAAACGGCGCAAGGAAACTCCGAACTGTTGGTAAACGAAATGAAAACAAAGGATTCATCCAGGCTCCCTTCGCGAGCATTACCTCGAGCAGGTTCTATGGCTTTTTCTCAACCGCCTCGTCCGTAAATGACGAGAGCAGTACGCCAGCTGTTATTCTCAATTATCAAAAGATTTGAAGCGGATGTGCCAGCTCGGCTTTTTAAAGTAAAGGGGAAAGTACCGGAAAAAAGAGAAGGCGGTTTTAAGAGCGCATACGCGCAGATTTTGCCGCTGCAATGGCCAAATCTTTTCCCACAGACCAAATGGAACCCGGAAACGTATGGCACAGCTGCATCACCTGTTCGAAGGCATTTACAAACTGATTCACTTCCGCTTCACCAATGCACAGTGGAGGCAAAACCTTCACCACATCCATGTTATGACCAGCTACTTGTGTGAGCACATGATGATCGCGCATAAGTGGAATCACTACCATCTGTCCAAAGAGTCCAGCATTTACAGCATGCACCAGTTTCCAACCAGCTTTTAGCTTCATCGACTTTGGCTCGCCAAACTCAAAGGCAAGCATCAGCCCTTCACCACGCACATCCGCAAGCATTTCATACTTCGGCTTCATCGCAAGAATGCGAGATTTGATTTCTTCGCCACGAAGTTTTGCATTTTCTACCAGCTTGGTTTCTTCCATGTAGTCCAGCGTTGCAAGTCCAGCAATCATCGCCAAATGATTTCTGCCGAACGTACATGAATGCACAACGCATTCATCCATGCTGCGAAAGACTCTATTGTAGATTTCCTCACTGTAACAAACAGCACCAATGGGAATGTAGCCACCAGACAAGCCCTTAGCCACAAGCACAATGTCGGGCGTAATATCATAAGCATGATGCGCAAACCATTTTCCGGTTCTGCCCATGCCCGTTTGAATTTCGTCGGCAATCAGATATGCGCCGTAATGACGGCACAATTTTTCGGCATCTTGATAGTACGTAGGTTCTTCGGCGTAGACGCCCTTGCCTTGAATGGGCTCAATGATGAGTGCTGCAACGTCATCATGGCGCAGCTCTCGCTCGAGGGCATCAAGATCACCAAGTGGGATAGCAACACAAGCTGGCAGCAATTGGCCAAAATCTCGTTTGAATTCTTTGTTGCCATTTACTGAAAGCGAACCATTGGTCAAACCATGAAACGCATGATCAAAGTAAAGCACGCGCTGACGCCCACTGGCTTTGCGCACAAACTTAAGCGCACCTTCAACCGCTTCAGTTCCAGAATTGCACCAAAAAACACGTTGCGTTTTTCCGCCTACTTTTTCTAACAAGCGTTCAGCCAAAACTGCAGCCGGAAGTGGCGCATCCATTTGCACCATGCTTGGGAAATCTGCATCTAGCGCATATTTTAGGGCATCCTTTACGTACGCATTATTTCGCCCAACGTTGAACACTCCATAACCGGCAAGAAAATCGAGGTACTTCTCGCCTTTGCTATCGTACAAATAGCAGCCTTCAGCTCGCACGTATTGTTTGTCGAAGCCAATAGTTTTCAACACGCGTGCGAACTGCGGATTTACAAACTGCGCATACTTCGCAAACTGTTCATCGTGTGAAAGTTGCAGTGATTCTTCGAAAGAAAAGCTCATAAAATTTCCTTAAAAACTTTAGGCATTTTTGCATGCATCTTGTTTTTGCTTTTTTTCTAACCATTCTTGATACGACTTACCGGCCGCAAGGTCTTCTCCTGTAAGCTCTACAGAGACTACTTGAAAAAGATTGTAGCGTGCATGGTCGCCACTTCCAGCAAGGTAAAGGTCGATAAAATTTTCATCTGATGCACGAGCATTCTCATATTCGCGATTATACAAATATCCTTCCACTTTTGAATTGTCGGAAAGCGTAACCGTAACATTCCCTCTGTATTTAAAAGCGTTCTCTACTTGTTCTTTCAGTACTGGTGTAATCTGAGACATAAAAAACCCCTTCCGTTTGTAATGAGAGTCTACCTAGCCGGCTTGACAGCTTCCCGTCAAGCAGCAAAAAAGAAGTGCCAAAAGGCACCACCAAGCGAAGAAAAAACGATAATCCAAATGGGATGCAGTTTTTTCCATCCCAGCAAAAGAAACGTTGCCACAGCTGCAATCAGCATCTGGACAGGATTTCCCCACAGGCTTGTTTTTACAATTCCCACACAAGCAACAAGCATAAGTGAAATGGCACTTATATTTACGGCATCTAAAAATCGTGAGGCCAGTTTGGATTTTCGAAGTTTTGGAATAAAGGGATTAAGGGCAAGCACAAAGAAAAACGAAGGAAGAAAAATACAGATTGTTGAAAGAATTGCTCCCCAAAAACCCTGAAGCTGAAATCCAATAAAGGTTGCCGTGGTTAAAACCGGGCCCGGCGTAAACTGACCTATAGCAACAGCATCCAGCAATTGTGTTTGTGTGAGCCAGTGAAAGCGCTGCACCATTTCGCCTTCAAGGTAGGCAATAAGCACATAACCACTTCCAAAAAGAACAGACCCTATTTTTAAGAAAAAAAGCGAAAGCTGCCACAAGCTTGGCGGCAGCTGAGCTAGCACTGGCAAGCTTTCTGCCGATGAACTTAAAACGGGAAGTGCGCCAAGTGAAAAAAACGAAAGCAGTTTTTGCCCACGCATTTGAAACCATACAACACCAACAATTCCACCAATCAGCAAAGCTACAATTTCACTAACACCACCTAAGTTGAGAGCAAAAACCATGGCTCCAATTATTCCAAGCTGCCACGACTTCAGCGCCTTTTTCCCCAAGGTGTACACAGCACTGAGGATAAGCGCCAACACAGCGGGCCGCAAGCCAATGAAGAATGGCGCCACCTGAGGAAGAGCTCCATACTGAACATACATCCACGCAAACGCAAGTGTGATAAGGGCTGCAGGAAGAATGAATGCAGTGCCCGCAAGCAAAAGCCCCGCAAAACCTCTGCGTTCCATACCACAGTGCATAGCCATCTCGGTAGAATTGGGGCCGGGGATGAGGCTGGTTGCACCAACTAAATCAAGAAAATGTTCGTCGCTAATCCATTTCTTTTTGGCCACAACTTCATGTTGCATCAACGCAATGTGCGCAGCTGGCCCACCAAAAGCAAAGGCACCTAGTTTGAGAAAAAGGAAGAGAATGTCTTTCATGTCAAATCTTTCTTAAGGCTCTACTTAAAGGGAAAATGCGACTCAAACATTTAAGGTTAATCCAACTGGACAATGATCAGAACCCAATACATCGCAGTGAATGTCAGCAGCTTTAAGCCCAGTTTTTAAAGCAGCCGAAACGCAAAAATAATCAATTCTCCACCCAACATTTCGTTTTCTCGCAGCAGTTCTGTACGACCACCATGTGTAATGGTCTGGCTCATCCGGATGAAATTCACGAAAGGTATCCAAAAATCCCGCAGCAAAAAGTCTTTCCACACCTTCTCGCTCTTCGTCGGTAAAACCAGCGCTGTTGTGGTTTTGATCAGGCCGCGCCAAGTCAATTTCATTTCTTGCTACATTTAAATCACCGCAGAGAATGACGGGTTTTTTCTTTTGTAATGCATCAAGATATTCAACAAATACTTTATCCCATACTTGACGATAGCCAAGACGCTGAAGTTTATCTCCAGAATTTGGTGTATACACATTCACCAAAATAAAATCTTTGTACAAAGCGGTAATCACCCTGCCTTCTTCATCATGTTCAGGAAGATTCATCCCAAAGTGAACTTCGAGTGGTTTTTGCTTTGTCAGCAAAAGAGTGCCTGAATAGCCCGGACGTTTTCCCGAATTCCAATAGTGATGGTATTCTTCGTAATCGATATCCACTTGTTCTTTGTTGGCCTTAGTTTCTTGCAAACAAAGAATATCCGGCTGATGAGTATTCATAAAATCGTGGAAATTTTTGCGCAAAACGGCTCGAATTCCATTTACATTCCAAGAGATAAGCTTCATAAGCGCTGCTTATAGACAAACTCAAATTGAAGAGCAAGTCTTTGAAAGATTTTAAGAAAGAGGAGCAAAATGATCCCTTTTTCCGGTTCACTTATTGATGCCGCTTCCATCATCGTTGGAACCCTCATCGGCCTCACCCTTGGCAAAATTATCACCGATCGCTTCCGAGAAATTTTATACCACGCTCTTGGCCTTTCGGTTTTTTTCATCGGCATTACCATTGCTCTTAAAGGGCAAAACTCAATTGTACTCTTGGGAAGCATGTGTCTTGGCGGCATTAGCGGAGAGTTGATTTCTATTGATCAAAAAATTAATCGCCTAGAACTAAAACTTTCAGAACGCTTTTCAAACTTTAAATCAAATATTGGAAACGCTTTCATCACCTCAACCCTTGTCTTTTGCGTTGGCTCCATGGCGATTCTGGGATCAATTGAAGAGGGCTTAAAAAATGAACCCACTATCTTGCTGGCAAAATCTTTTTTAGACGGAATTTCGGCAATTATTTTTGCAAGTTCGATGGGAATTGGCGTACTTTTTTCAAGCGTTGTGGTTTTGCTGTATCAAGGTTCAATCACGCTTTTTTCTTCCTGGTTTGGAAGCATCTTGGGAGAAACTGTTATCAACAACATTAGCGCGGTGGGAGGAGTAATTATTGTGGCTATCTCGCTGAACATTTTAGGCATCACGCGCATCCGCGTTCCCAATCTTCTGCCAGCAATTGTTTATGCTTTTGTTCTTTCACTTTTTTAGGGCGTTAAGCTTGTCATCCTCGCGAACGCGGGAATCCAGTAATTCAAACTCTTTGCTGTCATCCTGAGTGGAACGAAGGATCTCCTCAGTCAATTGTCAGAGGAGATTGCCACAGTCGCTACGCTCCTTCGCAATGACAGAGAATTGCTGGATTCCCGCCTTCGCGGGAATGACAAAATGCAAAAATGGTAGTGCACCAACTGCTCACACGTTCTAAAGTTTACACTTCGTACAAAGCACCAAACTTTTCTTTGAGGTAACTGGTAAAAAACTTTGCGCTGAGAGGTTCACCGGAAATATTTTCTACTAAGTCCGCTGCAAAATACTGCCGGCCACGGCGATGAACATTTTTTCGAAGCCAGGAAAGCAAGGTGGAGAGGGTTTCTGCTGTGATGTCTGTTTTAAGACTTGGAATATCTTGCTCAATTTTTTTCCACATTTGACTGCCGTAAATATTGCCAAGCATATAGGTTGGAAAATATCCAAAGCCTCCAAACGACCAGTGAATATCTTGCAAAACGCCCTCGGCATCATTTTTTGGAGTGATCCCCAAATAATTTTTCATTCGCGCATTCCATTCATGAGGAAGATCCGCCACTTTCATTTCGTCTGCTATAAGCGCACGCTCAAGTTCAAAACGAAGCACAATATGCAAATTGTACGTAAGCTCGTCAGCTTCAACACGAATAGGACTTGCTTCAACTTTGTTGAGCGCTGCATAAAAAGCTTCCTCTTTCACCTGAGATAACTGATTGGGAAACAGTGTTTGAAGTTGTGGAAGAAAAAAGTGAACAAAGGCTTTACTGCGTCCCACAAGGTTTTCCCAAAGACGCGATTGAGATTCGTGAATTCCAAGTGAAATGGCTTCGGCCATGGGAGTGCCTTCATACTCCTCTTCAAAACCTTGCTCGTACAAAGCATGCCCCGCTTCGTGAGCAACGCCGTACAAAGCTTGGAACAATTCTTTCTCGTCGTAGCGAGTGGTAATGCGAACATCGTTTGTAGCAGGACCACCACAAAAAGGATGTGTGGAAGTATCGAGCCTACAAGCATCGAGATCGAGACCAAATGTTTTCATGATAAGGCGACAAGCTTTTTCCTGCTCAGCTTTCGGATACGTTTGCTGCAAAAAAGAGCTATCTGGTTTAACCTTACTTTTTTGAATGGCAGCAAAAAGTGGAACCACTTCAGCTTTCACTTCATCAGCAAACTGCGCAAAGCGTTTTGTGGTCATGTGCGCTTCATAGGTATCAAGCAGCGCATCATAAGGCTCGCTCTCAAAGCCAAGACACTTGGCCTTTTGCTGGCAGAGCAACACAATATTTTCAAGACTTGGAGAAAAAACTGAGAAGGAACTTTCTTGACGTGCCCTTGCCCAATCTTGTTGCGCAAGTGAAGTTTGTTTGCTGAGCTCTCTCACCAAACTTTCAGGAAGTTTTGTCGCTTTTTCATAGTCACGCTTCCAAGCTTTCACATTTGCAGCTTGTGTTTCCGATAAATTTTCCTCAGCTGCAGCGGAAATCCAATCACCAACTTGCACCTCAACTACTTTTCGATGAATCATGGTAGACAAAACTGAAATTTGCTCAGCCCTTGCCTTTGCCCCTTTTGGCGGCATCATGGTTTCTTGATCCCAACCTAAAAGGCTTCTGGCACCTGCAATTGCCGAGACTTCCTTAAAATATTTTTCTAAACGCTCATAAGTTTTTGACATTTTATTCCTCGCAAAGTCCGTAAGGATTTTTGGCGTTATTTTTTTCGAAATTCATCCACATGCGAGAACCAACGGGCTTTGGATCTTTCTCGTTGTACTTTGCACATTTTTTATTGGCGTAAGAGTTGATAACATCACCTTCAACCGCAAAATAAATAAGCTGGCCAATAGGCATTCCCGCATAAATACGTACCGGTTGCTTGCACGAAATTTCTAAAGTCCAATAATTGCAAAAACCAACATCACCTTTTCCTGCTGTAGCATGAATATCGATACCAAGCCGGCCAGCACTCGATTTTCCCTCAAGAAAAGGAACATGTTTGTGCGTTTCGGTGTATTCTTCTGTGATGCCTAAATAAAGGGTTTCCGGTTGGATGACAAAACCTTCTTCCGGAATAGTGATGTAATCAAGCTCATGATCTTTTTTCGCATCGAGAATTGTATCTTTGTAGGTTGCCAGTATTTTTCCAAGATGCACATCGTAAGAATTTGATCCCAAACACTGTTGGCGATATGGCTTCACCACAATCTCACCTTTTTCAATCGCATCTAGAATTCCCTGGTCTGATAAAATCATATTCTCTCCTCTGTTACCCGCATGAACGGTAGCTGTTATCGCTCTCTCCCCTTTTTTTCAAGCAATAACTGCATTTTGTCAGTTGGTGCTATTCTAAGCTAAACTCGATAGGGAATGAAAAAATATACTGGTCTTCTTGTATGCTTTTTGGAAATGGAGGAAAGCTTCCAACCCGCTTCACCAAAGCCTTTGCTTCTTCGTCCAACAAATAGACTCCAGAACTTTTTTTCAAACGTGAAACTAAAATTTCTCCTTCACGAGAAAGAGTGACTTCCATAACAGTGCCCCCTTCTTCACCTCGTTGCTTCGAAAGAAGCGGATATCGTTTTGCCTTATCTAGAAGCGCCAAAATACGTTCTTGATACAACGCGCTTTCAGCAAGATCATTTCCAGCTACCTGTTGCTCTGAAGAACGTTGCTCAGATAAAGCATCACTCTTGTTAAAACCACTTACATCAAGCCTTTGCTCTTGTTCACTCGCATTTTTTTCTTGCTGAATGTTTTTTTTCTCTTCTGCCGTTTGAACAAGATTTATATTTAAAGGCCGAAAACTAATAATATCTTTTGATGAGGGAAAAGAGATGAAAAACAAAAGATGCAAAAAAGCTGAAAGAATAAAACCCAATAAAAGAAAATGTTGTCGAAAAAGAGAAAGCATAAATAAAGTTATTTTTTTTGCACAGCAAGGGAAACATCTTGAATATCTAAACTTCGAAGCAGATCCATTACACTCACCAGAAAACCAGTTGGGACAAGCTTATCCGCTTGAAGCATAATTTTTTTCACCTTCTCTGTTTCTAACTTTTCGCGTAAAGTTTTTTCTGAATATGATTGGCCATCCATAAACAACTCTTGGTTTTCAGTGATGGAGATTGTTGCTACGTGAAGAGCAATCTCTTCTGCAGTGCTAGAGGCTGGAAGGGAGAGACTTATTTTTGCATCGGAACGCAAGTTCATGCTGAGCATAAAAAAAATGAGCAGCAAAAAAACCACATCTATTAAAGAAGTAAGATTGGGAAAAGCCTCTATCCGTTTTCGTCGCCGAATCTGCATGCAGGCTCTCTAGCGCAAAGCACAGGAAAAATGCAAGGTGGAAGGCAATACATCAATCTTCTTCCACTTCAATTACAAGCGTCTTGCGAATGGTTTCAAAAATCTGAATAATTTCATCTCGATTTTGTCCCCTTACCAAAACACGGCCTTTATTTTCGCCCGCTGTTTCTCGCTTTTTAATTTTTTCTCCCACCTTTAACTTCACCTGAACAGCTTCTACTCCAGGAAGAGCTGAAAGCTCCTTCACGCCTTTAAGTTTTGTGATTGTTCCCGCGGGAGGATGAATAAGATGCACTCCGGCATAAGATTTTCTTTTCGGTGGAAAATTCACCATCTCCCCAAGCTCAAGCCTAACAAGCATTTCCCAAGGCTTAAATCCAAATTCAAGTTCAATGAGCAACATAATAAAACCACCCGGAGGACGAATGGCAACCTCACCAAAAACGGGGCCTTGTTCGGTGAGGTAAAATTCCGCATGCGTCATGCCTGTATCTACACCCAAAATACTCAGTACTTTATTGTTCAGCGCTATCACCTCTTCTGTCACTTTGGGATACTGTGCAGCGGGAGCAATGAGGTGATGATAGTGACCAAGATATTCGGTAGTATGCTGAAATAAAATTTTTCCATTTTGCACAAAACTTTCAACAGACATCTCAGATCCAGTAATGAAGCGCTCTGCAAGCCAGCCTTGTTTTTTCTGCAATGCAAACTTCTTTACATCGGAAAGCACCTGCAAATCTTTTCCACCCGAAAGATCTTTGCGTTTAAACACAACGGGCAAGCCCAATTCTTGCACAAGATTTTTCACGTTTGTGTTTTCATTAATTTCTACAAAATCGGTAATAGGAATATCGGCTTCCAAAACTTTTTGTTTCATTGCAAGCTTGTTATGAAAGCATTCAACTGTAAATGGAAGCGCTCGTTTAAAACCAAGATGCTCTCTAACCCTTGCTCCAAGCACAACAGAGGCTTCGCTCACGGCTAAAACGGCATCAATGTTTTGAGCATCAAGAAACGAGAGGATTTCGGCAGAAAAAGATTCGTTTGATTTCGGAAACGGAATTTCCAAAGAGGCCAACGCTTTTTTTGAAAGCGATGGAAGAAGACCACGTTCATCCCAAAGCAAATATTGATGCCCTAAGTTGAGCACCGCTTCGCAGCAAGGTTTCCTGGCACCAATAATTAAAACCGTCTTCACACTCTTCCCTCACGGAAGCTAGCCATCTAACAGTTTCTGTTTCCCGAGACGAGGAAAAAGTGAAGGAAGATAAACTGATTATTATGCGGCTTCTTGCCATTCTTTATTTTTTGTAACGAAGATTCTTTTGTGGGATTTTTTAGTCTTCTCTGAGCCATAGGAACTAAGATTTTTTGTATAGTTACGAAACGGCCCATATTCCGAAAGAATAAGGGTACGTAAAAATCTTTCTGAGGTGAGCGACATTTGCTCTTTTCCATTTTCCCACCGAGATACGCTTTCGGGGGTAACTGCAAAGTTTTTGGCAAACTCAACTCCAGACCAGCCTAAATGAGATCGCAAAAAACGCACCTCAGTTGGAAGCAAACGGCTTTTTTGTGAAGCCACCACCTTGGCAATTACAGTATGAAGTTGTTCAAGATTGGGGATAACAATTTCTTCTTCATCGCAATGCGAACACGTATAAATTTCTATTTTTTTTAGAATAATATTTTTCAGTCCACACTCAGCATAGCGATAATCAGCAAGTTTTTTTTTCATTTTTTTTGAACACTCTGAACACATCATTTTATTTTCTCCAAGCAGTGATACAACGAATACAATTTTGATGCATAAATGTAATCACCACAATTATTTTTTCTGTTTCCACTCTGTAACGGTATGTTCCATTAACCAGCTCTGGATCTGTGTAAATCAAGCCTGCCTTTAACACATTTAAAAGATCAACTGTCGTAAGATTATCGTGGGCTAGCTCTTTGCGACAATGTTTACTGAGAGAAATAGCGTTAGTATCTGCATTCAGAATTTCTGAAAGCAGCTTCCGGGCCTGAACCCGATTCAATCTTGATAATATATCAATACTTGATTTAAAATCAACCATTTTAATCCCAAAAAAAAGAGGAGCAAGAGCCAAAAACCTAATTGCTTTGTCCCTCGTTCACTTTACAAGAGTAAAAGATGGGAAAATGGAGTGAAATCGTTCACTTATTCCAAGGCTGAAACAAGGGACACACAGCGTTGAAGCTGGTGTTCTAGCTTTTCGAGTCTGGCCTCGAAAGTGTAGTAGGCGATGAGGGAAACAATGGAGATCATCAGCCCAAAGGCAGTGGTGATAAGGGCTTCCCAGATACCGCCTGCAATGAGAGATGGCGAAACAGTCGTAGCTATTTCGATAGTGGAAAAAGCGCGAATCATACCTGTTACCGTTCCCAACAAACCCACAAGTGGACTCACCGCTGCAATAATGGAAAGTGGACGTAACCAAGATTCTAAAGAGCGTAACAAAACAGAGGCTTTGTGAAACAAGATATTTTTAAGCTGCTCACCGATATATTTTTTTGTTTCGAAGGTATTAACAGCTTCAAGAAAAAATCGTGAAAGAGGATCTTGTTTTTTCTCAAGTATTTTCCCCGCCTGTTTTAATTCATTTTTTTGAACAAACTGGAAAACCTCTTCAATACTCACTTTGCGGAACAAGCCTAAACTGAAAAACTGAAAACTTTTTGCAAAAATAATCGCCAAAGAGAAAAAGGAAAAGGCGAGCAAAACCCACATCAACTCGCCACCTTTAAAAAATATATCTATACTCATAGTTTACTTCTCTTTATTCACAAAAAATTTCACCAAGTCCATGGGAATGGGGAAAAATGTGGTTGAATTATGTTCGCTGGCAATCTCCGCCATCGTTTGCAAATAGCGCATTTGCAACGACATGGGATGAAGCTCCATCATTTTTGCTGCTGCTACCAATTTTTCTGCTGCTTGATGTTCACCTTCAGCTGCAATCACCTTCGCACGTCGCTCACGTTCTGCTTCAGCCTGTCTTGCCATTGCACGCTTCAATTCTTCAGTGAGATCGACGTGTTTAATTTCAACATTCGTAACTTTAATTCCCCACGGGTCTGTTTGCTTATCGAGAATTTCTTGAATTTGACCGTTAATTTCTTCGCGCTCAGAAAGAAGTTCGTCAAGCTCTCGCTGACCAACTACTGAACGTAAAGTAGTTTGTGCCATTTGACTTGTTGCAAACACATAATTCTCCACTTCAATTACAGACTTGTTTGGTTCAAGCACGCGAAAATACACAACTGCATTTACCTGAACTGAAACGTTATCTTTGGTGATGATATCTTGAGGAGGAACATCAAGAGCTATTAAACGCAGGCTAATTCTTACAATGCGGTCGATGGGCTTGAAGACAAAAATAAATCCCGGGCCTTTTGGAGTTTTAAGCAAACGACCAAGCCGAAAAATAACACCCCGCTCATATTCATTCAAAATGTTAATGCACGATGCCAAATACAAAGCAAGAAACACTACTATAATGACTGTTGGGGAAAACATAAATCCTCCTATTGTGAAGATGAAATTGATTTCACCTGAAGCTTGAGACCGTTCATAGCATCAACCCTTACTTTATCTCCAGCAGAAAACGTAGAATCACTCGTGGCATGCCAAATTTCTCCATGCACAAAGATACTTCCTTCATAACCCTTCCAAGAAGACACTTCCCCTACAAGGCCTATCATTCCTTCGCTTCCCGTTACCACCTTTTGATTTCGCATCCGGAAGAGCATGCTCATGAGAAACGAAACAATAAGCGTTGTTGCAAACGTCACAGCTATAATAATGTGAAGTGAAACACGCATATACTGATGAGGCGAATCAAATAAAATAAGAGAACCAAAGAAGAGCGAAATAATTCCACCCACTCCAAACAATCCAAATCCAGCTGCTTGAGCTTCGGCGATGAAAAGCAGCACCGACAAGGCAATAAGCGCCACACCTGCATAGTTTGTGGGAAGAATCTGCATTCCAAAAAAAGCAAGCACAAGACAAATGCTGCCAGCCACACCTGGAAAACCAAAACCTGGATGTGTGAACTCAAAGAGCAAGCCGTAAAATCCCAACATCATCAAAATATAAGCAATATTTGGATGCGCCAAAAAAGTGAGTAAACGCAAACGAAAATCTTGAGGAAGTATTTTAAGCTCAAGATGCTTGGTATCAAGTGTAATCGTTTTTTCACCCACCTTCACCTCTACACCATCAAGCTGTCGCAGCAAATCTGCACGATTAGTGGCTATAAAGTTAATCACCTTTTCTTGCAGCGCTTTTTCCGCAGTAATTGAAACACTTTCAGAAACAGCAAGACGCGCCCACGCTTCGTTTCTGCCACGAAGTTTTGCCAAGCCTTCTATCCACGCCAAAGTATCATTCATGATTTTATCTTCCATGGGATCATGAGATTTTTCAGTGCTTGGCGAAGTGTTGCGTGGTTTATCTTCGGATGGCTGCTTCTCTTTTTTTTCAAATTGTTGAAAAATATCTTTCCAACTTTTTTCTTCTTTTTTTTCTCCACCCACATTTACAGGATGCGCAGCGCCAATATTGGTTGAAGGTGCCATCGCCACCAAGTGCGCAGCATAACTGATAAAGACGCCAGCAGATCCAGCTCGAGATCCCGATGGTGAAACATAGACAATCACAGGAATGTTGGCGTTTACGATGCGCTTCACAATGGTTCTGGTTGAGCTCAGCAAACCACCCGGAGTATCAAGCTGGATCAGTAAAAACGCAGCATGATCTTTTTCCGCTTGCTCCAGTGATGTGGCAATATATTCGGCAGAAACAGGACTAATGATTTCGTCATTCAGTTCAATGCGATAAGCAAATTTTTCTTGAGCAAATGCTTGCATCGTAAAAGCAAATAAAAAGAAAGAAAGGAAAAGCAACTTTTTCATTTTATCCCTCACTTCATAAGAGCTTGGTGAATGAAATATCCAAGAACTAGTAATGCCACTCCCATCATGTATAACCACCAAAAACCAAGTTTCAATTTTTCGGCAAAAAGAAATGGGAGAAAAAATAAAAGCGAAACAGGAACGGCGACAAAAATACTTTTTGCAAAGTGCACACTGTTGGCGCTGTCTTTCCATTCAAGCTGAGAAAACGGCAAAACCAGTAAAGTTGTAAGTGGAAGCGCCACGATAAAACCTGCAAGCACTGGTTTTCTCCCAGCAAGCCAAGAAGAAAAGGCAATAACAAGGGCTGCAACAAAAGTTTTTATGAGCATCATTTTTTTCCCCTTGGAAAAAAGGTGTTTACGATTTCTACAATTTTTTCTTCATGTCTAAAAAAGAGATGTCCCATATCTGGAATCAAAATATGATTTTCTGTCTTTTGAAAAAGATCAAGGTCTAAAAATGGGTCTTTTTCTCCAGAGATAAATACTGCTTTTGGCTTTAGTTTTTTTATGGTCTTCACATCATCTTCAAGCACCACATGCTGTAGCGACGAAAGCACAGAATAAAAAGTGTGATTGAATGAAGAAAGAAATGAGTCAAAATATTCTGGTTCAGCCAAATAGAAAAAAGGAAGAAAAAAATATTTCCACACCGATCTACTTCTACACAAAAGCTTCCCCCATGTTGATTCGGTAAGAAATGATTTCGAAAGCCATGAGCGATATAAGTGTTTTTTGCTATCGAAGGGATAGTTGACAAACACCAAGCCTTGAACCCGCTTAGGATAGCGAAGCGCATACTCCTTTGCTAGAATACAGCCCATAGAATGGGCAAGTAACAAAAACGTTTCACCTTCAGGCACAAGTTCATCAATACGTTTTGAAATATGCTCTAAGAAGCAATCTACATTGTAGTCACATTCTGGTTTTTCTTCTTCACCAAAACCAATCAAGTCAAACGAATAAAAATGATCCGATGGTTCTAAAATTTCTTCAAAGTGACGGAAGTTTAGCTTTGAACCAGTAATTCCATGGATAGCAACAATATTCCTCATGCCCAGCTACATAGCTGTGAAGAACAAAAAACGAAAGAGTTTTGAAGGGGTAATTACTGCTTAAGAAGTGAACTGAGCAATCGCTTTACAAAACATGGCCCTTTATAAATAAGGCCAGTATATATTTGGACAAGATCGGCGCCAAAGGCAAATTTGGCGTGCATTTCCTGTTCACTCATAATTCCGCCCACACCGATGAAGTGAATTTTTTCTTTAAACTCATGATGTAAACTCTTGAGCATTTCTGTACTTTTCAAAAAAAGTGGTTTTCCGGAAAGACCACCTTTGCCTTCTGGAGCAGATGCAACAAGGGTTTTATCAAGCGTGGTGTTGCTGATAAGCATTCCTTTAAACTGATGCTCAATCGCCAATTGTGTGGCCAGCTCTGCATCTTCTTCACTAAGATCTGGCGCTAACTTCAATACAAGAGGCAGCGCAGATGCGCGTTTTTCATTCGCAGAGGAAAGAACATTCAAAAGTTTTTCTAACTGATCGCCGTGCTGCAACTGGCGCAAACCCGGTGTATTTGGGCTGGACACGTTCACCACCATATAATCTGCGTAATCGGCAAGATGCTGAAATGAAAACAGATAGTCCTTCGCAGCATCTTCAAGTTCCGTCACTTTTGATTTTCCAATGTTTACTCCCAGCGGCATAAAAAGACGTTGCTGCTTTCGCAACTTTTCAAGCCGCGTTGCCATCTGCACTGCACCTGCGTTGTTAAAGCCCATGCGATTGAAAAGTGCCTTCTCTTCTGGCAGACGAAAAAGACGCGGCTTAGGATTTCCTTCCTGAGCTTTTGCCGTCACGGTTCCCACTTCTACAAATCCAAAGCCCAGCGCCTGTAAGGCCGGGATGGCCACAGCATCCTTATCTAAACCTGCAGCCAAACCAATGGGATTGGGAAACGTGATGCCCCAAAGTTTTTTCTGAAGCTGGGAATTTCTGGCCATGTGT
Organism: Deltaproteobacteria bacterium CG11_big_fil_rev_8_21_14_0_20_42_23; assembly: GCA_002796345.1. NCBI lineage: Bacteria > Deltaproteobacteria > Deltaproteobacteria bacterium CG11_big_fil_rev_8_21_14_0_20_42_23. The sequence continues at coordinate 24,081 of PCXC01000065.1, forward strand.
GAAGCCGGAAGGTCTGAGTGGCAAAAAACTGACATCAGTCTCAGGGCGATCATCCCAAAATGATGGGCTTTTTCGGCATCAAGCTGAAAAAGGAGGGGACGAAGAAAAGGCCAAAAATCGTGTTTCATGCTGAATTTCCTCACATATTTGCAGTATAAACGCCAGCTCTTTTCGCTTGGCACAACACTTGCTCTCTATCAGAGTAAAACAGGGGAAATTTTAAAAAAGGAGTATCACAGATGAAGAAAACATATGTCACCTTAAGCCTGCATCTAGCACTAATCTGCGCCCTATCACTTGGCATGATGAGCTGTAGTGGAGACGGTGGAAGCGATAGCAGCGCAACCCAATCACAGACTCCCGGTGGAAATGGAGGCCCCATTGACATCGGCGGCCTCATTGGAAATCCAGGACCAACGGGCACAGGTGAAAACAGTGAAAGCACCGAAGATGACACTGTTGTAACTGATGATGAAAGTGGAAATAAAAAATTTCTTGTCCGTGAAGTGATTGTGTCCAATAAAGACGGCAACGCTATCTCTACGATGTTGTTTTCCTACGATGACTTAGGCCGGCTTATTTCAGTGGAAGAAGAAGATAAGCTTCAAAAAAGCAAAACAAACATAAACTATTTAGAAAAAAGTGCAGAACTTGAAAAAACGGTAAATGAAAAAAGAGCGAGAAAAGAAACCTGGTCATTTGATGACAACGGAAGACGCGTACGAGTACTTGTCATAAACAGTTCAACTCAACCAAGCAAACAACTCTTTACCTACAATTATGATCGCGACGCAAAAGAAAAAGATAATCCCATCATAGATGAAATTTCTCTCATCAATAAAAATAAATACAGCAAGCATTATGAAACAAGCTTGAACAATGGCGATATCGAAAAGACACTTGTTGTTCTTGGCCCAGACGGAAGCCAAAGCCTACAAACTCATTACACCTTCAACGCGGATCACTCTTGCCTTACAGAACGAGTCTTTCTTGAAGATGCGAAAGTAAGCAAAACAGAAAAGATTAAATGTGTCTTTGCAAACGGCCGTCTTTCACATCACATCATCAGCACAAGACTAGGTCAAAGTAACGATGTCACACAAAAGGAAATTATTTCTTTTGAATACGATGAAAATGGAAACATCAGAAAACGTTGCCACGATAGCGAAAACGATGGAACAGTAGATGCTTGTTACAGCTTTAGCTTTGTTGAAGCAAAAAACATTTCCAACTTAAGCTTAATGCTTCCAGATCCAAATGCACTTGTTCCGTCAAATAAGTTCTTGAGCGAAAGAGGTTTCTTTCTCTTCAAGCCATAATTAAAAATGAGAACCAAAAGAAAAAGGCCTCGCGAAGAGGCCTTTTTTTATTTTTATACACAACCTGTTTACACCAGTTCCTGTATTCGCTGTTGGACCACTAGGATCCGTTGGCGTACTTGGCGGCGTTGTAGGTGGTGTGCTTGGAGGAGTTGTTGGCGGTGTCACGGGTGGAGTTACCGGCGGCACAATTTCATCAAGCGGGCAACTTGCTGCATCGCCATATCCAAAACTGAACATGGTGTTTGTGCCAGCATCAACTTTTGCAAACGCAAAGGGATCAAGTGTAAATCGATACAGCAATGAATTCGCAGCATCAAAAGCAAAATAAGTATCATCACCAGAAAGCTGCAAAAGCGCTAAGCCAGTGTAATTTTGGTTGAAGGCTAAATCTTCACCCACAACTACAGTTCCGTTAAGATATGCATTTGTAGGAAGCTTCAGCGCAACGTCAACGTTTACGCTGTTATCACCAAGATCAATTAATACAATTTGGCCATCGGTGGCATTGAGGTAGACAAGCTTATCATCTTGCGTAATCACAAAATCACCATCCACAAAATCATAAGCATAGTGTGACCACAACGTTGCCACACCACTTGCAGGATCAACGGTGTAGAGATCATCATTGGCGGTATCAAGCAGATAGTGTGTTCCATCTGGAGCAACAGCATACGCTTCGGTGTTTGCTGTAATACCAGTTGGGCCTGCAATATCCAAAAGCGTTCCATTTTCTTGTACACTTACAAGATAGCGTGGATCAGCTGCAGAAGGAGCTGCAGTGTGCGAAAAAAGTTGTTTGAGTGTATCCAACGCAAGCGCAGCAGTTACTGCATCAGCTTCTGGGTAAAATCCTAAAGAGGTTTGATAACCATTGAGAGGAACAATCACATAAACCGCATGGCGTTCTGTATCAAGGTGGACAAGACGTTCAGAGCAGAGCAAAAAGCTTGTTACAAATAACTTCAAGATTCACATTGATGTCACCATGCCAGCTTGTTTTTCGTGTATCAGCAACAATTTTTTTGCCATCATCATGAACAAAATCAAACCAAGTAGATGCACCAAACAATAAGTTTTTTCCATTCGCCATTTCTCCTACCTGGAAACGATATTGGCCATTGGGTGGATACGGAGTTACCACAACACTTCCCACTCCGCCAACCTGCGTCCAAGTAGCTTTTGAAAACGTGTAGTATTCCCAACGTGAAGTAACAAAATCTGTTTGCACATTATGCTGCAATTCTTTTTTTGCTTGAACCGCCGCTAATGCAGCACCAGTAAGGCGCGTGAGGCTGAGCTCAATTTCCCATTCATCTCCACCATACACTGAAAAATAAGCAGCGCTGCTTTCTTTTCCTAATTTTGCAATTCCATGAAGAGTAGCCGTTCCATCTTCTTTTACATCAAGAAAAGAATCCGCTTGAAAATAAAAGCGTGCAATTTTGCTTTGGTCGCCATCATAAAAACCTGGCATCCAGATACTATGTCCACCTGAGGCTGCGCTTTGGTACGCGGTATCTGAAATGGCGCTTGTAACGGTATAACGTTTCACCACATCTGTTGGTGTTGCGTCGCAGTCTGCAAATGCACGTGATTGCAATGAAAGCAGCAACACAACCACACATCCTAACATTTTCATTTTCTTCATTTTTTATCCTTTATTCCTAGTGAGATTTTTTCTTTTTTCCTTGTCATCACGAGGAGCGAAGCGACGTGGTGATCTCCTCGGTCAATTGCTAGAGGAGATCCTTCTCTTCGTTCAGGATGACAGCAAATTGTTTTAATTGCTGGATCCCTCCGCCTCTGGCGGAAGGATGACAAAAGAAAATTAATTTTTCTTTAATGAATAAACAGCAATTCAAATTCAGTTCTTCTGTTTTTTGCTCTGCCCTCTTCGGTATCGTTTGGTGCAACAGGAACACTCTCACCCATTCCGCGGACAATCAGTGAATCGGCATCCATTCCGTTTCGCATCAAGCCATTTTTTGCTTCTTCGGCTCTTTGCACAGAAAGCTTTTGATTGTATTCATCAGAACAAAAACTATCGGTGTGACTTGTAATACGATATTTAGAATTGGGATGTTTTCTCCACTGCTCTGCAAGGCGCTTAATATCTGATTCGTAGCGCTCTTCATAATTTGCTTCATCAAACGGATGATAAACTGTCTCACTATAAATTAATTCTTCTTTCACTACCGGCGCAGGCTTTGGTTCTTCTTTCTCTTTTGGCTTAAACACATAAGAAACTCCACCAATGAAACGAAAATCTGATGATGTATAACCGCCGGTTACACCTTTTGTTACACCAACTGTTGCGATGAGATTATTTTTAAATGTCTTTTTTACTACAGCCTGCATTTCAACCGGTGTCGTTTCTTCATCATCAAAAAAGTTTTTCCAAATCGTGGAACCATACACTTCACCAACAACATCAAGATTCCATTTTTTTACAAGCGGCCGTTCTATCCCTGCACCAAAAAGAAACGTTTCATCTACATTAAGATTTGCAATTACTTCACGATTTCTAAAATTTGAACCAAGATTTACATAAATACGATTACTCAAAATTTGCTTATCAACCGCAAACACAGCTCCACCAGTCACTCCGTTGTCTCCAAGATATTTTGAATCTTTTCCGGTAGGAAGAGTGATAAAAGGAACAAGCGCAAAGCCCCATCCAGACTGGGTTTTATCTGCATCAGAAAAACTTACTTTTGCATTAAACCTAATATCTCCAAGATTGAAGTAACCATAATCTCTATTCGGATTTGCATACGGCGCAATCGTATTGGGAGAAATATTGTGATAAAGGTTTAAAGGAAGATCGGCATCAACTTACAGCCAATCTGCAAGACCAACACTGAGAAGAAAATCTGTGGTGATCAACTGATCCACCAAACCACCCGTTCGCTTTCCAGAATTCAAACCGGTTTCGATAGGGTTGTGCACGTAGTTTGTAAAAAAACCGACAGCCACATTTTTTTGAGGAAGCAAGCTTGAAGTAAAAAGCTGATATCCCTTTTCGGCTCCGGTTCCAGGGCGATGCGCCTGAACATTCAGTGCATATGCTGATGAGGAAATGCCCAGTAAGAGGACAAATAAAGGAAGGGCTGCTGTTTCATTGTTTTTCCTGGTTCACCATGTTATTTTACGCGCCCCCACTCGCTTTGCCGCCTATCTTGTCGTCAATAAAAATGAAAGGTTGCGTACTTATTTTAAGGAAAAAGTGCAAGGCGAATACGGTGAAAGGAGAAAAATCTAAGGAAGGCTTCAAAATTAACTTTTTGAGCAAAAAAAGAGAAGAAAAGAGTCATTTTTTTTGAGTTTCATTCAATAATTCGGCTAAAAGCTCTAAAAAAGGCTTGTCCCATTCAATGGGGCCCACAATTTTTTGAAGCATCAGGTGTTGGCTGTTGAGCACAATGGTTTCAGGAAAACCTGTAATCTGAAAGGACTCTGCAGCCACCTTTCCATCTTCATCCCATATCAGTTCAATGTTACGGGGAAGCGAAAGCTCATGCTCTTTGTAAAGAACTTCAAAAAAATCCTTCACTTCTTTTTGAGTGTGGTCGGCAGCAACGGCAAGCATCACCATGTTTTGCTGTTCGTACTGTTTCATTTCTTTGATCAGACGTGGAAATTCTTCTTGGCATGGCGCACACCATGTTCCCCAAAAGTGCAACAACACTACCTTTCCCGCATGCTCCGAAAGCCGAAACTGCGTTCCATCTAGTTTTGTAAAGACAACATCAGGAATTGCTTTCCCTTTTGCATACGATGCATCCTCAGGAACCGAATCCAGAAAATCAAAATGAACCACACCAGAATAATGCAGTCCAAAAAAAAGAATGGTGGCAAAAAGAAAAAAACTGAGCGACCTCATCATGATTTCAACTCACGATAACTAATAAGGGTGTAGAGAACCAAAGCAAAGACAAGTTCAAGCGAACAGAACAACATAAGATTGAAGAAAATATTTTCGGTGAATCCATATGAATGCAAACCAACATTCAAAAGATTTACACCAAACCACGCAAGCGCCACTATAATATTGGTGAATACCATCCCTACCGCGAAACCAAGATGCTTCAAGTATTTGGTGAGAATGCCGTGCAATAAAAACAGAAGCCACAAGACAATAAGCAACGCTCCATTTTCTTTTGGATCCCATCCCCAAAACCTTCCCCACGATTGGTCTGCCCAAATACCGCCCAAAATTGTTCCAAACAAAGTGAAGAAAAGAGCAAACAAGCTCATCCCCAACATCGCGTGATACATTTCTTTGAGCTGAGCAGCACTTGCAGAAAAAAGTCTTCGAACCAAATAAACATGCCCTGTAATGCCCGCTACAAAACAACATGCGTAGCCAATGGTGATGGTAACCACATGCGTTGCCAGCCAAAAGTTGGTATTAAGCACCGCAACCAACATTCCCATGGTGTCACCATCGCTGGCATAACCGCGGCTGAGAAAGAGAAGCGAGGCACCCAAAAGTGAAGCGATAAAAAGACCAAGTCCATTTTTCTTCACACGTTCAAACAAAAAACCAAACAATGCTGCAACAAAAGCTACAAATATAATTGATTCGTACAAAGTAGAAACCGGTGGTCGCATCAAAATAAGAATTCGCGAAATAATTCCTGCAGCGTGAAGCAGCAATGAAAAACTGAGAACAAACAATGAAACTCGTTGCAGCGGAATTTTCCAAAATACCCAACTAAATGAAAGCAAGAGAAAACTTAAAATGTAGAGCGCCATGCTTTTTGTAAAGGGATCGAGCAGGGAAAAATAATATTCAAGACGCAAAGCCCACGGACGCGTAACAAAAGTTTTTCCTTTTTCTGCAATGGTTTGAGCAAGCCTCTTCCAATCTGCTTCTTGGTTGTTTGCATAGGCATTTCTGGCATTTTTCCAAAGAGAAAGATATGCGGCACTTTCTGGTGAACCTTGATTTTTACTCAGAACTTGCCAAGGGGAAAGCCAGTTCTGATCACCATTTGCCCATTGCGGTGGAATAATGCGCAACAACTTCGACCTCACATCTTGATCAAAAATACTCAAACCATATGCAAGTGAAGTGATTTCAATTTCACGTTCGCTGAGACGAGCTAGATCTTTTTTTGCTATCTTCTTTACTTCACTTTCTAAAAGATGGCGAAGAGGAAGGAGATCGAAATAGCTATAGGGTTTTTCTTGTTCCAGCTTAAGAAATGAAGCCACTTCTTTGGTGTGAATAAGAAATGGAGTGAAGAAAAGTGAAAAACTTCTTTTCAGGTCGTAGTAATGAATGGTTTTGAAATATAAATCGACAATTTGATTCTGCGCAGGAGTTCTGTCTTCTTTCTTTTTCTGATGCAACTCTTCAACCGTCTTCAAAATATTTTTCAATGCTGCAGAAACTTCATTAAACGTATAAAGATGTTTTGGATTTGCTCCTAGACCAAGTATTACCAACACATCTGGATTAAGAACTGAAAAAATACGCTCGTCATCTCCTTCATTTTCCCGAAAAAAAAGATGCGCCAGCCATTCTGTAGCGGATTTCTTCTGCAAAGAACTTTTCCCAGAAAAATAAAGCAGATTGGCTCTAGCAAAGGTATCAAGTGGCTTTACGCGCCCTTCGTGTAAAACAGGAACTTGTGCAATAAAGCTATAATCAAAACGATTGTGAGCTGGAAGATTTTCTGCAGATGCCGAAAAACAAAATGAACTCAGAAAGATAAAAAAGAAGAGGATAAATTTTTTCACGATTCACCTCGTTTCACAAGCTTTGGAACTTGCAACAAAAGATGAAGCAATAAACCAAAACACATAATAATGCTTGAGAGATAAGGAAAAATTCTTCCAATATTTTTCACAACTGCAAACACACTTGTTTGAGCATCAACTCCATCTACAAACGAAGCTTGATAAAAAGTGTACCCTTTATACCGTAGCGGCTGATTCATTTGAATGAAGTAACGCTGCTCTATCCCGCCATCGGAGAGAACAATGCGCGAACTAAAACTTTTTGCTTTTTCTGTTGCCGCGTAGGTTTTCTTTTCGAAGTCAAGCAGGCGAATGCTAAAGGGCAGATAGGTACGCTTAGCTCGAAGCTCGAAACGATATGGCACATCTTTAATGCTTATGTTTTGCGTAATAGGCATCTCTTCTACAAGCGAGTAAATACCGTTATTTGCCGCCTCTGCATTTTCAAGCAAAAAACTTAAACAGGCCTGATTTTTCTCTTCTTCTTTTTCACGCGGAAGTGGAACGAAGAAAAAGTTTTTTGCCAAACCATGATATTCTTTATCATCGTCAGATTTTCTTTTGGCCAAAGTACAATTTGTATAAGATTCTACAACGTGCATGCTGAAAGGAAGTGAAGCCAAAGAAAGTTTTTTTCCTTTCTGAAGCCAACCTTGCTGAAAGGCATATACCTTTTCTGTTTTTGGCTGAGAGACATCAATAACCACAAGTTCTTTGTCATGGTAATCCCTCACATAGCTCACCGTTTCACCTTCAACAATCGCCATACTTCCTTCTTCGCTAAAGGTAGAAGTGAGAAAACCACCAAACAAAAGCAGCATGGCACCAAGGTGCACTACGTTGATTCCAATTCTTTTTTTGGTCCACGGACTTTTGAAAATAAGTTTGGAAAGCAAACCAATAAAAAGAACGCTCATCACCAAAGAACCACTGGGCAAGGGAATGAAGCCAACCCAAAAAAACCATGACGAAAAAAAATACTGTTGTGATTGATACAAGCCAATATAACGCTGCGCAATCGTTCCAAAAACAAGGAGAACCATGAGCCAAAAAAGGCAGAAAAAAACCAAGTCGGCACTGCAGGAAAAATGTTTTAGTTTGAGTAAAATTTTTTTCATTTTCTAAGCGACCTGCACAAACTCAAAAAATCATTTTGATAATATTCTAATTGTTTTTTACTTCCTTGCATCTTAAGAAAAAGAGTTGTGCTTGTTTTTTCATCGAAGAACAACGCTGCTATCATTGCATTTGCGCTTGGCTCTTGGTTTGCTGAAAAATGAACCCATTCAAAAGCGCCCAGCTGACTGTGATCTTTTTTTACGGTTTGCTGTATTTCTAAACCTGACATGGGAGCAAGCGAAAGCTGTTCTCTCCATCTATTTACATTGGCAACAAGGCCACCTGCATCTCCGGCTAAACTGACAAGCGAAATTTCGGGACTGTGTTGCGCTTCAAGATCTGTTTCCAACACAAAACTTGCGAGCCGCATTCCTGAAGCTGGTTTTTCACGCCATCCTGCTGGCGTAAGCCATTTCACCTGCGCACGGATAAATGCTGGAAGTGTCTCTGAAGAAGAAGAAGAAGAAGAAGGCGCAAGCACCTCGTACTCGCGAATTTCCATGCTCGCTTTGTTGCATGCCAGAAAAAGCAAACTTATGCCCAAAACGAAAACCCATTTTGTCTGCATCATTACTCTCCAAAGGCCTAAAGGGCTGCGGCCTTTCCTGGTGATTCAAAAACCAAGTGCCCCTTAGCTGTGTATGAAAAGAATGTAAAGGAATCTCAATAGACCTCTTGCAGAACCTACTACGTAACCCAATGACTTCGTTGGGACACCCCAAAATCCTCACGTATCCATATATACGCTCCGGTTTCGGGACCCCGCCCCGCCTCGTCCTTGGGCTGCTCGCGACGGTTCTGCAAGAGGTCTAACGCTCTTCTTTAAACTGATTTTTTAACCTTGCATGCCGAAAAAGACCATGGAGAGGCGAAAACAAAAACGCCAAGAAAAAGAGGATGCCCGCCACCACGGCCATGCAACCCGCTATCGATCCATTGATGCTGCCCGAAAGCAAATATCCAAACACCGCAGAAGCGACACCAATAACGCTGGCAATAATCAGCATGGCCTTTAGAGAATCTGTCAGCAAATAGGCCGCAGCCGCTGGTGCCACAAGCATTGCCACCACTAAAATCGCTCCCACACTTTCAAACGCGGCAACGGTTGTAAGTGAAACAAATCCCATTAAGAGATAGTGATACTTTCGTGTTGAAATACCCAAGCTATCAGCAAGCAAAGGATCAAATGTGGTAATTTTTAATTCTTTGTAACAGAGATAAATAAAAAGGAGATCGCACAAAAGCACGCCACCAATCATCCATACTGCTCGCGGCCCCAACGACACATCCCCCACCAACCACACATCCCAAGGCACATAGGCAATTTCACCATAGAGCACGCACTCTTGATCGAGATCTACCTGGCCTGTAAAGAGAGAAACTAAAATAACTCCAAGTGCAAAAAGCCACGTAAAGGTTACTCCAATAGATGCATCTTGTTGCACTTTTCCATAGCGATGAAGTGTTTCCGCCAAAAAAGCTGTGAGCAGCCCAAACAAGCTTGCGCCAAGAAGCATAGGAAAAACGCTGCGACTTCCTGTGATGAGAAAGGCAAGCACCAACCCTGGCAAAACCGCATGGCTAATAGCATCGCCAAGCATTGCATTTTTTCGAAGTACTAAAAATGAGCCCACTAAAGAACAACTTACAGCGGTGAGAATGCCCGTTAAAATAATCCAAAACTCACTCATAAGCTTTTCCTTTCTGAGGAGGAATGGGATGATGATGTGGATCGTGAGTTGGATTTTCCAATACCTTTACCAACTCGGCCTCCAATTCTAGAGTAAGAATATGCTCGATATTTTCTGCATCGGTATGAACATGCTCAGAACTGAGATCAAGATATCGGCTTAAATAAAGTTCCCACAGACGATGTCGCCGCAAAAGCGCGAAAGCACGCTCTTTACCAGATTGAGTAAAAACCCAAGTTTCTGGAAGATCCCCTAAGAGAAGCAAATTTTCCTTTTGTAAATTTCGTAAAAGATAAAGCGCTCTTCTGACGTTGTAGTTTCGAATGCTTCTCAGCTGGTCGAGAGAAAACTGGTAAAAACCTTCTTCGGCATATCGAGCAAACGTAAGCAAAATATTTTCTTTTTGAATTTTATTTTTTTGTTTTCGATGTCGAAGCCAAAGCGACAACATTCCTCGCTGCGGAGAAATTAAGAGCGAAACGGCAAACACAAAGGTGATGGCCATTACAATCCAAGGACCTGTTGGCATTCGTGGCGCGAGTGTACTCATAACCACACCACTACTTCCTGCAAGCGCACCAAACACTCCTGCCAAAACTAACATCAGCGACAAACGATTCGTCCACAATCTTGCGGCCGCAGCTGGCGTAATGAGCATTGCCGCCATCAACACAACACCCACAGCCTGCAAACCAGTGGTCACCACCAAAACAATGAGCAGTGTGAGAAGTGTATCGATAAAGCGCATAGGCATGCCAAGGCTTTCAGCAAAACCGCGATCAAAACATAAAGCTTTTAATTCTTTGTAGGTAAAAGCAACAACCAGCAGTAACACGAAAGCTAGAACTGCAAAGACTTTCACGTCGGCACTTACAAGTGATGCCGTTTGCCCAAATAAAAATTTGTCCAAACCAGACTGGTTTCCCAAAGGCTTATGCTGAATCATGGTGAGCAACACAATTCCCACTGCAAAAAAAACGGAGAGAATCAAAGCAATTGCAGTATCCTCTTTAATACGAGATTTTCGGGAAATGGTTTGCACAAACATACTTGCAATGAGGCTCGTAACACTTGCACCAATAATTAACGCATATGGATTTTTGCTTTGTGTAAATAAAAAAGCTAAGCACACGCCGGGAAGTGCAGCATGGGCAATAGCATCCCCAAGCAAGGCGCGTTTACGCAAAAAAGCAAACGAACCTAAAACACCAGAACTGATGCCAAACAAAACGCACCCAAACCACACAAACTGTACATTGGGATCGAGGAAAATATGAAAGAAAGTATTCATTATATTTTCGCCATTTGCTCACTTACGCGAGCAAGCATATTTAATCTTCCGCCATAAGTGGTGTTAATTTTTTCTTCAGTAAAAGTTTCTGCCGTTGGACCAAACGCAACCAAACGCTGGTTCAACAACACCACCGAATCAAAATATTCTGGAACTGATTGCAAGTCGTGATGCACCACTACAACCGTGTACCCTTTTTCTTTGAGTTCACGCAGCAAAACAATAATCGCCTGTTCGGTAGCAGCATCAACACCTGTAAAAGGTTCATCCATTAAATAAATTTGAGCTTCTTGAGCAAGCGCTCTTGCAAGAAACACGCGCTGCTGCTGTCCCCCAGAAAGTTGACTGATTTGTCTGTTGGCATAATCTGCTATTCCCAATTTTTTCAAACACTGTAACGCAAATTCTCGATGAGCTTCGTTTGGACGTTTAAAAAGTGGGAGTTTTCCGTAGCGACCCATCATCACCACATCAAGCGCATTCGTGGGAAAATCCCAATCAACACTGCTTCGCTGAGGAACATAACCAATGAGATGTCGTTGATTTTTGAGTGCTTCTCCAAATACTTTTATTTCTCCCGAAAGCATGGGAAGCAAGCCCATCACGGCTTTAATCAAGGTAGACTTTCCAGCGCCGTTAGGGCCAACAACACCAATCAATTCACCTTTTGGTAACTGTAGATTTATATTCCACAAGACCGGTTGGCGTTGATACGCAACTGTAAGATCTTGAATGCTGAGCGCTGGATTTTTCATATGTTTCTCTCTTTGCAAAACTTACTGTTCACTTGCTGGAAAAAGCAATGCATCGCGAATTGTTTTCACATTTGCTTTGACCATTCCAATATAATTATCTGCATCACTCCCGGGGCTGCCCATGGCATCAGAGTAAAGTTCTCCCCCTATTACAAGCTGGTGTCCTTTTGCTTTTGAACCTTCTACAACCGCTTCAATAGAGCGCTTTGGAATACTTGATTCAACAAAGACTGCGGGAATTTTTCGAACGGCGAGCATCTCTACCAAACGCTGAATGTCTTTCAAGCCAAATTCTGAAACCGTGCTCACCCCTTGCAAGCCCATCACTTCTACATCATACGCCTGTCCAAAATATCCAAAGGCATCATGAGCCGTGACAAGCACACGCGTAGTTTTGGGAATGCGCATCATTTCAGTTTTCACCCAAGCATGAAGTTCATTCAATTTTTTTCCATACTCTTTACTTTGGCGTTGATAGAATTCGCTATGCTCGGGATCAAATTGGCTTAACTCACTTGCAATAACTTCCAGTGTTTTAGTCCATAATGAAACATCAAACCATACGTGTGGATCAAAATGACCAGCAAACTCAGGTGGCTCGCGCAAAAGCGAGTGATCAATTTTTTCTGTCACTGCAACAACAGGTTTGAATCGAGCCATTTTTACAAAGATGTCTCCCATTTTTCCTTCAAGGTTAAGTCCACTGTAAAAAATCATTTCTGCATTTTCGAGTTTTGCAATATCACCCTGACTTGCTTTGTACAAGTGAGGATCAACGCCAGCGCCCATCAACTGAACAACTTGCACATATTCTCCGCCTACGTTTTTCACCGCATCCGCAACCATGCCTGTTGTAGCAACAACTTGAATTTGTTGCGTTGGCGTTACAATACGTTTTTCATTTTTTGAAGCTGCCTTCTGCTGGGATGAACTTGAGCACGAAAGCGTCACTCCTATTAAAAAAACCATTAAAAGCTGAAACATTTTTTTCATTTTAATCCTTAGCCTTTCCTTTTCTAAATTATTAGTCTTGACTAACCAACTCTATACCTCTAGGCTAATAAAGATCAAGGAGAAAAAGCATGAACACCATTTTAAGCCGAGAAAATATAAGCGCCTCCATTCAAGACTATGTCAAAAATGCTTATAAAATTTCTCAACAAGATGAAAATATTACGGTTTCTAAGCTTTCTCGCGCCCTTTCTGTTTCTCTTCCCTCCACTACCAACATGATAAAACGTTTGGTGGATTTAAGCCTGATGAAAAAAAACAGAGGCGGAAAAATTAAGCTTACTGAAAAAGGCGAGTTGCTCGCATTAGAAGTCATTCGTCATCATCGTTTGCTGGAAACATTTTTCATTGATGTGCTTGGCATGGATTGGGCCGCCGCTCATGAAGAAGCTGAAATTTTGGAACACTATATTTCAGAACGCCTTGAACAACTTATTGACAAAAAACTTGCACAACCAAAACACGACCCTCACGGAGAACCAATTCCAACACGCTCTGGAAGTCTAAAGCAAAAAAACCTTCTCAACTTACTTGATACACCTGTAAAAGAAAAATTTCGCATTGTTGAAATTCATTCCAGCCAAGCAGAAATGCTAAGCTATCTTCAAAACAATAAACTTTTCCCCGGCACTGAACTTATCGTAAGTGAAATCGCTCCTTTCGATGGGCCAGTGAAATTTGAAATGGGAAAACAAACACACTTCATCGGCCAATCCGCGGCCAGATGTATTTACGGAGAAAAAATTACATGAAAAAAATAGTTACGCTCACCCTTCTTGCTTTTGTTCTTTTCACACCTCATTTGCACGCAGATGAAATCACCACCGATCGGCCAGATGCTGCTGAATCTAGCGTTACCGTTGGTAAGTATCGTTTTCAAAGTGAACATGGCTTTTCAATTGGCTACGATGATCCCGCTGGACCAAGTACAAGAACCTATACTTTTCCCACCTTACTGCGTTTTGGAATACTTGAAGATGTAGAACTCCGTCTGGAAACTGAAATTGCAAGCATTCAGTCTTCAGTTGGAACCACCACCAGAGGCTTTACCGATATTGATCTTGGAGCAAAATGGCATGCCTTCGATCAAAGCAAAGCATTACCTTCTCTTGCTTTGCTGGCACACCTTACTCTACCGGTAGGAAAAGATTCTCTTTCCGCAAACGTTGTTGTTCCCACTGTTAAAGCTTTAGCCGATTGGGATTTGCCAAAAGGTTTTGCCATTGGCAGCAATGCTGGCTTTGACCTCCCCGCCCGCGAAGGCGGAGATAAGTTTGCGCGTTTTCTTTATGCCATTTCTCTTTCACATTCTTTGTTCGTAGAAGAATTAGGAGGATTTCTAGAATTTGCAGGAGTTTTGCCAATGGCTACAGGAAAGTTGCACGAACATTTTTTCGACTGCGGCCTTACCTATTTGCTGAAAGAAAACATTCAAGCCGACATCTCAAGTCAAATTGCCTTAAACGAAACAGCACAGGATTTTTCACTTGGATTTGGCCTTAGTATTTTGTGGTAAGAAATTATTTTTAGAAGGTTTTAGGGCGTGTGGACAATTAATTTAAGTAGCTGATTAAAAAACTTTTTTAACAAGATCTTTAAAGGTTGTCATCCTGAACAAAGTGAAGGATCTCCTTGAAATCACGTAGATTCTTCGCATGCGCTCAGAATGGGCATAATGGCAAAAAATGTGTGCTCGAGTTACCACTATCCTAAATAAATTCAAATAGTTGTTGATAC